>NZ_JBWKXQ010000053.1:0-47632 GCF_059423125.1 Variovorax sp. GW531-E2
ACCCTCCTCCCCCGATCGCCGCCGCACCGTCCTCGTCACGGGCGCGGGCCGCCGGCTGGGCCGCGAGATCGCGCTGGCGCTCGCGGCGGGTGGCTGGCAGGTGGCGGTGCACTACCGCAGCTCGCGTGCCGAGGCCGAGCAGACCGTGGCCGATTGCGCCGCGCGCTCGGGCGACTCGGCCCTGTTCGAGGCCGACCTGGCCGACGAGCAGGCCACGCGCGCCCTGCTGCCGCGCGTGGCGGCGCGCTTTCGCGCCGTCGATGCGGTGGTGCACAGCGCCGCCCTCTTCGAACACGACGACGCCGCCAGCTTCAGCTACGCGCTCATGGAGCGCCACGCGCGCAGCAACACCGGCGCGGCCATCCTGCTGGCGCAGGCGCTGCACGACCACCTGGCCCGGCGCGATGCGCAGGGCGGCGCCGTGGTGCACCTGCTCGACCAGAAGCTGTGGAACCCGAACCCCGACTTCCTGAGTTACACGCTCTCCAAGGCCGCGCTCGAAGCCGCCACCCCCATGCTCGCGCTGGCGCTCGCGCCGCGCGTGCGCGTGGTGGGCGTGGCGCCCGGCCTCACGCTGGCGAGCCACATGCTCGATGACGACAAGTTCGCGCAGCTGCACAAGCTGTCGCCGCTGGGCCGCTCGTCCACGCCGGACGACGTGACCGCCACCGTGAAGTTCGCGCTGGAGAACAGCTCGATCACCGGCACCACGCTGCTCGTCGACGGCGGCCAGCACCTCATGAAATTCGAGCGCGACTTCTCGCTCATGTGACGAGCACCACCACCATGTCCACGAACACACCGCACGGCCACCAGACACTCACCCTCCAGGGCCTGCGCTTCGACGCCAACCTGGGCATCCTCGAGCAGGAAAAGACCGCGCCGCAGCCGATCCTGGTGGACGCCGAGCTCAACCTCGGCCCGCAGCCGCTGCTGCCGCAGGACGACGACATCTTCCACGTGCTGGACTACCGCAAGGTGCGCCGCATCATCATCGACGAGTGCACCGCCGAGCACGTCAACCTGCTCGAAAGCCTGATCGGCAAGCTCGCGCAGCGCCTGCTGCAACTGCCCGGCGTGCGGGGCGTGCGCGTGAAGATCGCCAAGCTCGAAATCTTCGACGACTGCGAAGTCGCCATCCGCATCGAAGCCGGGGAATGGTGATCCAAGGCAAAATCGGGGGTCTTTCCCCTGATTTGCCCGAAGTAGCCCCCCAATGAACGCCGTCTGGATCGACGATACGCCCGAAGCCGGTGCGCCCTCCAACTCGCTGAAGATCGAACGCGAGACGCACAAGCTCGAGAAGCGCCTGTGCCGCCAGGTCGGCCAGGCCATCGTCGACTACAACATGATCGAAGAGGGCGACAAGGTCATGGTGTGCGTCTCGGGCGGAAAAGATATTGGACTGCGGCCTTGATCTGGTGACTTTGACTTGCTAACTGCTTGATCTGATTGCGGTTTTTCCGTCAAGGCCAGAAAAATGCTGTGAAGCGCGACAATCTCACTTCTGTATTGCGGAACAGATCCCGAAGTGGAAGGATTTGGCTGTGTTTGAAAGCTAATCCATATTGTCTCCATGCGATCTCGGTGAGGGTCGCGCCGTCGTGATCTAGCAGACTTTTCTCCGCGAAGCGCCAGCATCTCTCCATCCGCTATGGATAGATTCGATCCCCCATAACTGAGAGACGACTTCCCGAGGCTACGACCCTCGTCTCATTGATTCAGCGGGAATCACAACCGTCGCCACTGCCGCAGTAAGGTAGTCAAGCTGTTTTCACCGGCCTCAGAAAAGCAGTCTTGGCATTTCGTTCTGCTGCCAAAGGGTGAACTCAGTGGAAGTCCCTGCTCAGGACCTGCGCGAGTCGTTCCGCTAGAGCGCGGCCGAGGCCAGCCCCGGGAGCATGCTGATCTGTACCGTCAGATTAGTACTCTGGTCGCGCTAGGAGCGCGGAACCACCGGCGAAACGAGAAGCGAAACGTCGACATCCAGTGCAGTTGCAAGGCGCTCGAGGTTGTCGATGGAGATGTTCCGCTCTTCCCTCTCGACCGCCCCGACAAACGTCCGATGAAGCCCGGCAGCCTCTGCAAGCTGTTCCTGGGAGATGCGGCGTTCCGCGCGGATGACACGTAGATGGAACGCCACCCTTTGCCTTGCGCTCTGCGTTCTTGGTTGAGGTTGGCCCATCCACCAAGAATTCCCTGTCTAGCATTTTTTATCGACAGCACTAAGATAGCATTTGGATGTGTTTAAGTAGCAAATTAGCTTTTCGAGAGGTAGAAAGTAGCGTTAATAAAACTTGTTGAACTGTTTGAGCATCAGATCAACAAGGTGTCCGCGACCAAGCTTCACGTAGGGCTACCAACCGATAGGGTTCATTTTTATGTTCATGACGATGGATTCACATGAGGTGAGGATCTCTTCCATGCTGGCCGGGCCTGGTGCAAGATGCTGGAGGGCGATCCAGCTGAACCTGTCGATCCCGTTCTTCTTTCCCACCTGGGTGGTGCATGAAGACGACCTCGAGGTTCCGGAGCGAGCTTTGCTGATCTATGAGAGCGATTTCCTGGATCTTTTTGAGAGCGTGGGGCCGCAGTCGCTGCGACACCTTCAATACCTGGCGCCGATGGAGAGCGATCGTGATCGCTGGCAAATTCGAGACATTCGGAAGATCTGGTCAGCGACCAGCGCCGATGCCGATCAAGTCGACCTTCTGGTCCTCGAAGATGAGAACGGAGCGCAGTTCACACACTACGGCATGCGCACTTCGTTCAGCATTCGGCATCAGATCTGGCCGGTCAACTGAACATGGAAATCCCGCTCCTGCTGGCCTTCGCCGTCGTCTTGGTTCTCTTCTACTGGGCCTGGATCGCATTGCCTCGTTCGATTCAGACCGGACGCGAGCAGTTGCTGCGGGCGCAGGGTCAAGCATCTGGCGCGACCTTCTTCCCCGTCGACCCGCGCCGCATGCTGGGCGATTGGGATGAGACCTGCATCCTGTTCGATCCCGATGCCCGCAAGGCCTGCATCGTGAGTCGCGGAAAGAAAGCCCGGACGGTCGACTTCGACTACTTCAACACTTGGCATCTCAAGTGGACCGAATATCCCGGGAATCCGGTGTTTCGCTTTCAGCACGTGCACTTCCTCTTCGAGACCAGTGACTTCGATCGCCCGACGATCCGCGTCGCCGTGCCCTCCAGGTCCGATGGCGAGGCGTGGAACGCCAAGCTCTCGATCCTGATGCCCTGAATGCGCTGCTGAAGAGAAGGGCCTACCGACATGAAGTTGCTCATCCTCTCGGACCTGCACCTCGAGTTCGGGACCTTTCTCGTCCCGCAGGCCGACTACGACGCAGTGGTCCTTGCTGGGGACATCTTCGTCCCCGGTTCCAAGGCCATGCGCTGGGCCCGGCGGGCGGGGAACTTTGGGGAGACGGTCCCCATCGTCTTCGTGCCCGGCAACCACGAGTTCTACGAAGGTGTCCTCCAGACCTCGCTCAAGGAAATGGCGCTCACCGCGAGTTCGTGCAACGTGCATCTCCTGGCGCCCGGCGAGGCCGTGATCGCCGGCGTCCGCTTTCTGGGCTGCACGCTGTGGACAGACTTCGAACTGCCGATCCAGACCAAGACAGGGCCGCTGGTAGACACCGAGCGGGCCACGAAGGCGGCCAAAGTCCGTCTCAACGACTACTCATCGATCCGGTGGGCCGAGGCGCAAGAATCATCCGACGCACCCGTGGTAGCAGCCAAGTCAAGAAAGCGCCGCCTGACACCCGAGGACACGCTGGCGCTCCACCAGAGTGACCGCGCCTGGCTGGCCCAGAAGCTGGCCGAGCCCTTCGACGGGCCAACGGTAGTCGTGACCCATCATGCCCCACATCGAAACTCTCTCGCGCCGCACTACCAGTCCGACTGGCTGTCACCAGCCTTTGTGAGCGAACTCCCAAGCTCTTTCTTCGAGGTGCCTTCGCTTTGGTTCCACGGCCACATCCACGAGAGCTTTGACTATCAAGTGGGCAACTGCCGGGTGGTGTGCAACCCCAGGGGGTACTTGCGGCATGACCGCGGCCTGGAGAACAAGCAGTTCAACCCCGAACTCGTGGTCGAGCTATGAGTGACAGCCAGTCATCTACCCACACGATCCAGCAAGTGCTGGCTGCCGCGACTGCGGTCTCGGGTGGGGACCTCGAGGCGGCCATCCTCTGGTACAGGAACGAGCCGCTCGCGTCGTTTGATTACAGGTCCGCCGAGTCGCTGGTAGCCGAAGGGCGAGCTGCCGATGTACTCCATCTCCTTGAGTCCTTCCAGACAGGGTTTTTTGGATGATGAAGCCCTGTACTGGTCGTCTACCCATGGCAGAAGCGACGCTGCCCCATGATGCCACCGGCCACACGAGCGATTCCAGCGATCTGCTGTTCCTGGATGTCGATGGTGTTCTTCATCCTGTCGGGGCGGACTACTCGTTCAGCAGCAGGTTCTTCAGCCATTTGTCGCGGCTCGAAGAGCTTCTTCGAGAGTTCGGTTCTGTCGACGTCGTCATCTCGTCGGATTGGCGACTGGCCGAGAGCATCGAACAGCTGCAGCGCTATTTCAGTGCTGACATCCAGCATCGGATCATCGGAGCGACGCCGCAGATTGACCCCAGTGTGATCAGCAGCAACCGGCGCCAGTTGGAGATCCAGGCCTGGCTCGACGGGAACGGCCGTAGTGATGCAGAGTGGGTAGCGCTTGACGATTGGCCCTCGAGCTTCGAAGCAGGCTTCACGCGGCTCGTCCTCACCGATCCCCAGCATGCATTCGATCAAGACAGCTTCCAGGAACTGCGCTCGCACTTCCTGCGGTTCGCGGCTGGCCGATGAGTCGCCATTCGGCATATGAAATGAAACCACTCATCTCGTCGGACCTCCATGCGCGATCCGAGCACCAACAGTCGAAGCCCAAGCTGATGTTCTTCGGCGATCCGCACGGCGATCTCGAGCCAGTGATCGCCGCGGTCGAGCGTTTTCAGCCTGAGGCGATCGTGCTGCTGGGTGACATCCAGGCGCGCCGGCCTTTGCACGTCGAGCTGAGGCCGGTCCTGGATCTCACCGAGGTCTGGTTCATCCACGGAAACCACGACACAGACGCCGACGCCGACTACGACAACCTGTGGGGATCAGAGCTCGCCAACCGCAACCTGCACGGACGGATCGTCGAAATCGCGGGGTTCAAGGTCGCGGGCCTGGGCGGCATCTTCCGCAGCAAGATCTGGGATCCGCGGCGGCCGATCGAGGAGGCGGCGTTCCAGTCGAGCGATGCCATGCGCCGCACCATGAAGCGCGAGGAACGGTGGCGCGACGGCATCTCCCGCAAGCACCGGTCCTCCATCTTCCCGGCCGACTACCAGCAACTGCTGCAGAGCGGCCACTCCGACATTCTGGTGACGCACGAGGCACCGGCGGCCCACCCGCACGGCTGGCAGGTGATCGACGAGCTTGCCGAGACGCTCGGTGTCCAGCTGGTGGTCCATGGTCACCACCATCAGCACATCGACTATCTCGCCGAAGGCCTGACAACTGCCGCGGCACCGTTCCGCGCCTTCGGAGTCGACATGGGCTCGCACTTGGCGTGGCCAACTGATCCCCAGAACAGTACTGAATCGGAAGGCCCTTCACAAGACTTGCTCGATCTCGCAGCCGAGGTGTTCGGTGCCGCGGCCCAGGACTGGCTGGGTAAGCCGCACAAGCTGTTCGACGGTCAAACACCAGCAGCGTTCGCAACCGAGGGCGGCTCTGAAAAGGTGCGATCCATCCTCAACGCAATTCGAAACGGCGGGGTTGTATGAAAGCCGCCGCGGCGCAGTTCTGCGCCTTCGGGGTCGGCACGGGCTTGCACCTCGCGTGAGGTACCCGTGCTCTTCGTCCACGGCCACACGCATCAGTCGTTCGACTATCGAGTCCGCTCTTGCCGGGTCGTATGCAATCCGCGCGGCTATGTGAACTGGAGCGGAAGGATCGAGAACAAGGCGTTCGATCCTGGGTTGGTCATCGATGTGAATCCTTCCGCCACTTAAGCAGTTCATATAACTCCTCACACGCCTTGACCGAACGTCGCAGATCTTTTTGGTATGTGCGGCCAGCGCATCGACGTGAATGATCGCCTTGTTCAGCGCGGCACAATGCGTCCATGCCAAAACATCGCCTCGATCCTCAAAGCCGAAATCTCCCGCGTTGCTCGCAAAGAAGTGCGTGCTGAGATAGAAACACTCAAGAAGGCATCCGTCACCCATCGCTCATCGATTGCTGAGCTACGTCGCCAAGTGAATTCACTTGAGAAGGAACTGCGTCGTGTTGCGAAGGATTCGAAGCGCCCCACCACAGCGGTTGATTCGAGCAATGAAGCGGCAGCGGGCACGAAGCGCCGATTCAGCGCAGCCAGATTGGCGGCACATCGCGCGAAGCTTGGGCTGTCCGCTGCGATCTATGGGCAACTGGTCGGCGTGTCCGGGCAGACGATCTACCACTGGGAGCAAGGCAAGGCACGCCCGCGGGCAGCGCAACTCGAAAATCTTGCGGCTGTGCGAGATCTCGGCGCTCGCGAAATTGCAGAGCGTCTGACCACGCGGTAGTCAGAGCTTCTCGCAGATGAGCGAGGGATCGCACAGCGACGTCAGCTCGCCGATGTAAGAGGCGAGCGCCTCCCGGACCGAGGCCTCTCCTGCGTCGCAACGACTCCCCATGATGATGTTCACGGCAACGTCGATCTTCTTCCAAGGACACACCTTGGATCGAAGCACGTCCAACCCCCACTGGTTCAGCCCTGCCTCAATGATTCGTTCCACGCAGATTACTCGGCCAAGAAACGGTTCACGTGCTTCAGGCGGTAGCGCTGCGAGCGCGCGCAGCGCCCGCTTGTCTCCCGTCAGCAGCCGTGTATCCGGCGCTGCCACGAGCGATGCGAGCAGCACCGCCTCGCCAGCGTCGATGCCCAACACGTTTTCGAAATCCCCAAGGCTTTGGCTCGCGGGCTCCATCGGCGCCTGCATCAAGGCGATAGCTTCGAGCACACGGTCGGCCGCTTCGACTGCGTGAAACACCCGCCCGTCGAGCTTGCTCTTTGCCTTGATGGCCCGGTATTTCGACGAGGCGAGCGTGGTGCACTCTTGCAGCGGGATACCCATCAACGATGGGATCTCCTCGAGAAGCCCCCAATGCGCCAGCTTGCAAAGCGCGTCGACGTCGATCAGCAGACGCACGCCTCAGTTCGCTCCATCCCAGCCGGTGATCTGCGACACGAGGTCTTGCAGGTCGTCGGCGACGCGGCTGAGATCCAGGTGCGAGCGCAACTTCTGCAGCAGCGCCCCCTCTGGATCCAGGTCTTCGCTGAGGAAGTTCAGCGCTGTCAGCGCCGTGGGCCAACGCTTCGTAAGAAAGGCATATCTCAGAACGAAGTGTCCAGCCTCGATACCCACAGCGCCGGCAGCGCCGCGGGCCAGTACCGCAATATCCACAGGCGCAGCCAGAACCGGCCATTTGCTCACTCGCGCCGTGACCTCGTCGCCTCCCAGCGTCTGGAGCGCGAAGCTGTCCGCCTCCGCTTCCTGGCCGTCTGTCGACAACTCGGTTGCATACGTGCTCGTCTCCTGAAGCGATACATCGATGATGGAGGATCCGGGGCGCAGATGCCCCAGTGCGATGTGTCCGATTTCATGCGCCAGGATGAAACTCAGCCAAGCCCGTGACGACTTCTTCTTCGCGATCACGATGGCCGGACGTCCGCCCAACTGCAGCGCGGCCCCATCCATCTTGCGCACGCCCACAGGCAGGTGTGGCAAGGGAATGACCGGGATTCCGTGGGCCCAGCAAAGGTCCAGAAGGGCACTGAAGCCGAACTGGCCAGCGCGATCACGCATTGCCAGCGCGCGCAACTCGCCGGGATCTTGAGGCAGCGGAACGTATGGGATCGGCAAGGCGGCCAGCACCGCCTGCGCAAGAGATGACGCAATGAAGCTTGCGGCCGAGAGTGATGACGCCTCGATGTTGACCGAGTGCTTGTAGGCAACGCTGGCCATGGCACCCTTGGGAACGATCTGCCCCTTCAGCAGCGGCTGAAGCTCGACGCTCAGCCGCCTGCTGACGTGCATTGCCAGTTCCGCCGCGCCACCGCGTTCCTTCTCCAGTGCGGGATCCCACCAGTCAGGCAGGAGCCGACGCACTTGTGCGCGCGTCAGCCCGATCGCCGACACGGCTTGGTAGATGGTCTTGGCATCCGGATGGGTCACTGCATGTTCCTGGTTGCCGTCAATGGTGCACTTTTCAGGACGGGTCCTAACGCCTCGATCAATCGGGCGAGCAAGTCGGCCGTCTCCGGCCGCCCGTCCCAGACGCGCTCGAGCGCCCCTCGCACACGGGGATTATCGAGCACGCCGCCTATCTCTGTTATGCCATTTTCGGAATCAATATTTGCATAATCCAACAGCGGCCGTATGGCTGCCGTCACGGACTTCGTCCGCCCACTCAAAAATCGGCTCACTGTGGGCTGGCCTACACCCGCGGCTTGAGCAAGTGCATTCACAGAGATGCTCTGCCGCTTCAGGTACAGCCGGAGCGCTTCCCGAGCCCGGACAGCTTCCAAGGTGGTAGGCTTTGCTGTTCTTGGCATAACGGCATTATATAATGCATAAAATGAGCACCCCCTCCATCACCGAGCGCGAGTTGCGCCAAGCAGTGCGTTCGCGACTGCTCGCCGACGCCACCAAGTCGGGTGGAAGGCTCTTCGAAGAGTTCGGGATCGAAGGTGGGGAGGCGCGCGTAGACCTCGCGCTGGTGGACACACAGCTCAGTGCTTTCGAGCTGAAGAGTGATCTCGATTCGTTCGCGCGCCTGCACAACCAGATTCATGCCTACAACCGCGTCTTCGACCGGGTGACGCTGGTCACGGGTCCGGTCTATTCCGAGGCCAGTCTGGCCTTGATGCCTGCATGGTGGGGCGTCTGGTCAGCCGCGCGCCGCATGGACGGTACGCTCTCGCTGCACGTGCTGCGCAAGCCGAAGGTCAATCCAGTACAGGAGCGTCTGAGCATGGCCATGCTGTTGTGGCGCGCCGAATGCATCAAAGCGCTGGCGTCGCACAGGGGCGAGTTGCCTCCCAAGCGGGCCACGAAGTTCGAGTTGCAAGAAATGCTCGCGCGGGAACTCAGCATGCGTACGCTGCGTGATGCTGTCACCGGTTTTCTTCGTGAACGGCAGTTGGACTTCTTACCGTCGACTTCGCAAGCGCCGGATGGCCCCTCGGATGCCGTTGCCTTCGCGCTGAACTGCTTGGCATAAGCCGTGGCGGCGTGCCCCGGCAACATGCGGCACACGCCCGCGCACCGAAACCGCGGAATGGTGCGGCCTGGGAAATCCCGTAATCCAGTGTAAGTAACCGTGACGTACCCTCTAGACACAACGAGTCTGGAGGGACCAATGCCTGCGAAATGGAAATACCTGCCCATCCTGAAATGGAAGCAGGGGGAACGAATCGCCTTGAGCAAGCTCACTGATGCCCAGTGGGATGGAATGGTCCCGCTGATCGAAATCCTCCCCATTGACCCCAAGAAGGGGACGCTCTCCGAAACGCTGGTGCCTTACATCACCAAGATTGGAGGGCAAATGACCAAGTCGATTCCGGAGGGCACGCCCATCGCGATCGACATTCGGTACTTCATGCCCACCTACGCAAAACAGACCCAGGTGCTCACCTCGATCTGCAAGCGGCTCACGGCGCTGACCGGTCGTCAGATCATCCCGGTCATCACGGAGGCGATGGTTGCGCGTCCGGCAGATCTGCCGGACCTCGCCAAGGCCTTCGAGGTCTTCGTGCTCCGGATCCAGACACACGGCGTGACCTCCGACCAGGTCAAGGATTTCGTGAAAGTCGTGGTCGGCGCGGGAATCGCCAAATCGCGGCTTCATGTGCTCGTGGATCAATTTTCGATCGTGGGCGTCGACCCGGCAGCGTGCGCTGCGGCCGCGCAGCCTTATCTTGACGAGGCGCTCGCGGCCGGATGCAGCAGCACCACGCTCGGCGGCGGCTCCTTTCCACTGAACCTCGTGGGCCGCAAGCAAGGGCTCCACGACATCGAGCGCGTTGAATGGAAAGCGTGGAAGTCGTTGGTTGCCAAGCCCGCTTACGCGAAAGTGCTCTTCAGCGACTACACCGTAAGCAACCCAGCACCAGCGCCTGACATCGACCCTACCATGATGAATCCCTCGGTGGCCATCCGCTATGCCAGCGACGGCTTCTGGCGCTTGTTCAAGGCTGGCGGTTTCAAGAAGGGGAAGCAGGATCAATACAAGAACCTGTGCATCCTGCTCAAAGGCGATCCCGTGTATTCGGGTGCCGCGTTCAGCTTCGGCGACGATTGCTACGACAAGGCGTCCGTCGGCGTGCTCGGCAATGGCAACCCGACCAGCTGGCGGCGCGATGCCGCGAGTCACCACCTGGTGTTCACGTCGTCGGCCATATGAGACAGCGGCACTGATCCGGCCGCCTCCATTTTTCCCAGTGCAGCACGTTGCGTTCGCACGCAACAGCGCAACGTGCACTCACCCCCGCAAACCAACCTTCGAGGAACAGCATGCCCCAACTTACGAAAGCCGATTTGCACTACACGGACTACAGCTGGACGGCGGTTCCCGGAGACGATCCGACCAAGGTCAAGGCAGATGCGGATCGGTTGAGCCGCAAGGAAGGTTACGAAGTCCTTGCCTACCTCAACTCGTTTGTCGGACCGGAGAAAGCGGACCTGTCGAAGGCAACGCGGCTCATCATCGAATGGCTCGTGCATGAGAAATTGCCGTCGAATGTTCAAGGAAGAACCAAGGTCACCGCGTGGATCGTTGAAAACTACACCACCCTGAAACCGAGCTATCCACGGTAGTGAGGGTATCTCGCGACGGCCTGTCCTCGGCCGTCGCCCTCAAGATCCCGTGGCGGCTGCGACCTTGACCTTGCCGACCATGCCGGCTTGGTAGTGTCCCGCGATAAGACAGGCGAAATCGAATTCGCCCGCACGGTTGAAGGTCCAGACGATCTCGCCAGTCTTGCCAGGAGCAACATGTGCCATGTAGGGCTCGGAATGCTCCATGCCTGGGAACTTCATCATGAGTGCGGCATGGTCGTCGAGTTCCTTCTTCGTGCCGATCACGAACTCGTGCATGACCTGTCCTTCATTGCGAATGGACAGCCGGACGGTTTCGCCCTGCTTGACCTGGATTCGATCGGGTGTGAAGCGCATGCTGTCGCTCATCTTGAATTCCAGCGTTCGTTTGGCCGCGCTCGCATCGCCCGCGATACCCCAGCTCTTTTGTTCCTTGCGTACCGGTCCGCTCGACGCGCTGTGATCCTCATCGCCGTGTGCAAGGGCCAGGCCCGAGAACGCCCGGGTGCTGGCGAGCACCAATGTCTTGATCGATTTCATGTGATTCCTCGGGGTGGTTGAGCTTGTCTGGAAATGGGTTCGATGGTTCTTCGACCCTCAGTGCGCGAGGATCTTGGAGAGGAAGTCTTGCGCGCGCGGCGCCCGGCTCTGGGGACGCCCGAAGAACTCTTCGCTCGAGCAGTCCTCGACGATGCGCCCGTGGTCCATGAAGATCACCCGGTCGCTGACCTGCCGAGCAAACCCCATCTCGTGGGTCACCACCATCATCGTCATGCCTTCGCGTGCGAGCTTCACCATGACGTCGAGGACCTCGCCCACCATCTCCGGGTCGAGCGCCGAGGTCGGCTCATCGAACAGCATGACGATCGGATCCATCGACAGCGCCCGCGCGATCGCGACGCGCTGTTGCTGGCCACCGGAGAGCTGGCCCGGGAACTTGTCCTTGTGAATCGACAAGCCCACACGATCGAGCATGCGCAGCCCGCGCTCGACCGCTTCTGCACGCGAGCGTTTGAGCACCTGAACTTGCGCCAGTACGAGGTTCTCCATCACGCTCAGGTGTGGGAAGAGCTCGAAGTGCTGGAACACCATGCCGACCCGGGAGCGCAGCTTCGGCAGGTCGGTCTTGGAATCGGAGACCTGGATGCCATTGACCGTGATGCTGCCGCGCTGGATGGGCTCCAGCGCGTTGACCGTCTTGATGAGCGTGGATTTGCCGGAGCCGGAAGGGCCGCAGACCACGACCACCTCACCCTCGCGAACATGGGTGCTGCAATCCGTGAGCACCGCGAACTGGCCATACCACTTGGAGACGTCGTTGATTTCGATCATTGCGTTCATTCAGATCGCCGCTGCGGCCTTGCGCCGCTGCAGCCATGTGACCCACCAGGCGCCTGCCGTGCACAGCACCAGGTAGACGACGGCGACCAGGATGTAGACCTCGACCACACGCCCGTCGCGTTGCCCGACCTTGCTGGCGGCGCCGAGGAAGTCGTTCAGGCTGATCACGTAGACCAGCGAGGTGTCCTTGAGCAGGGCAATGGTCTGGTTGATGAGCGAGGGCGTCATGTTGCGAAACGCCTGCGGCAGGATAACGTGCCGCATGGCCTGCCACGGCGACATCCCCAAGGACTGGGCGGCCTGCATCTGGCCTGCGCGTACGCTGCCGATGCCGGCGCGAATGATCTCGCAGTAGTAGGCGGACTCCGCGAGCACGAACGCCACGAGCGCGGCATAGATCGGCCCGACGCTGAGGTTGGGATCACCGGTCACGCTGCGCAGCACCACCGGCATCAGGAAATAGATCCACAGGATCGTGAGGATCAGCGGGATCGAGCGGAACAGGTTCACATACCCCGCCACGAGGGCCGCTACCGGCCGTGGCGCGAAGATGCGGGTGATCGCCAGCAGCGTCCCAAGGCCGATCCCTGCCGCCATGGAGGCGGCTACCAGAAAGGCGGTCATTTGCAGGCCCTGCAGCAGGTAGGGCCAGGCGCGTTGCAGGGAGGCCCAATCGAAGTCGTAGCCCATCACGCGGCTCCCAGCAGTCCGGGCACCCGAACCCGGCGTTCGATGTGACGCATGAGCACAATCACGCCGTAGGTGATCGCCATGTAGATGAGCGTCGCCGCAATGAAGGCCTCGAACGGATGGGCGCTGAACTCACTGAGCTGGCGGGTCTGCCCGGTCAATTCCATGAGCCCGATCGTGAGCGCGACGGCCGAGTTCTTGAAGACATTCAAGAAGTCCGAGGTCAGCGGCGGGATCACGATACGAAGGGCCTGCGGCAGAACCACATGCCGATAGGCCGCCGCGGTTCCCAGGCCGAGTGCCATGGCCGCCTGCTTCTGGCTTCGCGGCACCGACTCGATGCCCGCGCGCACCTGTTCGGCCGCCTTCGCCGCCGTATAGAGCGTGAGGCCCACCAGCACGGTGAGGAACTGGTTCGCCGTCGGGTTCATCTGCTTGAGCGCATTGCCCCACTCGAGGGGCAGCAGTTCGGGCATGACGAAGTACCAGAGAAACAGCTGTACAAGCAACGGCGTATTGCGAAAACAGTGGATGTACACCGTCGACAGGTACCGTGCGGCGCGGTTGGGCAGCGTCCTGGCGACGCCGGCGATCAGACCAATGCCCAGTGCCAGTGTCCAGGCCAGCAAGGACAGCGCCACAGTCCACAGCAATCCGCGCAGCAGCATCATGCCGTACAGGCCCTCGCCTGTGACCGAGGGCCTGAAGAAGATCAGCCAATCCCAGCTGTAGTGCATCGTGAAGAGTGCTTAGATGGTTCGTGAGGACGGTCGTCGAACGTGCGGCGCCAGCGGCTTACAGCGGCTGATCGCTCGGATGACGCAGGAGTTCTTGCATGTCGGGCGACATCGGGAAGTTAACCGTCACGCTGCCCTTCACCGCGATGGGCTTGAGGAAGTACTTCTCGTACAGCGCGGCGAACTCGCCGGAGCGCATCATCCCGGTGATCACGCCGTCGACCAACTTCTTGAAAGCCACATCGCCCTTGCGCAGCATGCAGCCATAGGCTTCCTTCTGCTGCGGCACGCCGACCACCTCCCAGTCCGACGGGTTCCTGGCGCGGGCGATATTGCTGAAGAGAATGATGTCGTCCTGCGTCGCCGCAACGGCGCGCCCCGTCTCCACGGTCAGGAAGTTCTCATTGATGTCCTTGGCCAGGATGATGTTGATGCCCCACTTGTTCTTCTCGTTGAGTTGCCGCAGCATGCGCTCCGCGGTGGTGCCCGCACTGACCACGACGTTCTTGCCGACAAGGTCAGACCAGTGCTTGATGCCGGAGTTCTTGCGCACCAGAAGCCGCGCGCCGACGACGAAGAAGGTCGTCGAAAACGACACTTGGTTCTGCCGCTCCGCATTGTTTGTGGTCGAGCTGCACTCCAGATCGACGGTCTGGTTGGCCACCAGCGGAATGCGTGTCTGCGGCGTCACCTCCAGGCTCTTGACTTCCAGCTTCGCAAGCTTGAGGTCTTTCTTCACTTGGTCGACCACGCGCTGCGCGATCTCCCACGCAAAGCCGGCCTGCTTGTTGTTGTCGTCCAGGTAGTTGAACGGGATCGAAGCGCCGCGCGTGGCCACCGTGATCGTCCCGGTGTCCTTGACCTTCTTGAGCGTGCCCTCCAGCGGCGGCGCGGATTGCGCGGCGACACCGACGCACAACGCGAGGCCGGCGACGGCAAGGAAGGGGCGAATCAAGGCAGAGTGAATGGTTGGCTTGAGGGTCATCGCGGGCTCCAGGTAGCGTGGATCAGAGGTTGAAACTCGTTTCACAGGCGCTCAAGGCGCCCAGCAACTCGTCAAGCAGCGCCTGGGGATCATCCAGGCCGATCGACAGGCGAATGACAGGGCCTTGGACGTCGCAGAAATTGCGTTTGGCGAGTTCTTCCGCGGGGTAGAACGCCGCGATGCTGCGCACGCCGCCCCAGCTCGCGCCGATCGAGAACAACTTCAGGTGCCCGAAGAGCGCCCGGTAGGCGTCGTAGGGGCCGTCCACGAGCTGCAGCGACATCACGCAGCCGGACTGCTTGAAGTCACGCGCCCAAAGCGCATGGTCCGGCGCGCTGGTCAGCGCGGGAAAGAGCATCCGACGCACCAGGGGATGCACCGCGAGCCGCTCGGCAATAAGCTGAGCGCTGGTGGCCTGGCGCTCCATGCGCACCTGCATCGTGTCGAGACCCCGGGCGACCAGAAAGCAGTCCTCCGGGCTCACGGCCAGTCCCATCTGCGACTGCAGGCCGCGCAAGGACTTGTACAGGCCTTCGTCATTGGTCGCGATGCTGCCCATCAACACGTCCGAATGGCCACCCATGTACTTGGTGCAGGCGTGAACGCACAGGTCGACGCCATGTGCCAAGGCCGCGAATCCCAACGGGCTGGCCCAGGTGTTGTCGATGGCGGTCAGCACGCCGCGCGCACGCGCCACGGCGGTGATCGCCGGCACGTCTTCCACTTCCATCGTCACCGTGCCGGGAGATTCCAGCCAGATGAGCCGCGTGTTGGGGCGCACCAGACGTTCGATGTCCGCGCCAATGCGCGGCGGATAGAACTCGACCTCGATGCCGAGCGTCTGCAGCCGCTCGACGGCGAAGGACTTGGCCAGGCCGTAGGCGGCGTCGGTCATCAGCAGGTGATCACCCTTCTTGAGCAGTGCGAGCAGCGCACTGCAGATGGCTGCTTGTCCAGAAGGGAAGACGACACAGTGCGCAGCGCCGTCCAGTTCGGCGATGCGCGTCTCGAGGGCGCGCTGCGTCGGCGTGCCGGTCGTGCCATAGCTGAAGCCATCGGGCAGGCGGGTGCGGCGATTGACGAAATCGTCGAGTGAATCGAAGACGACCGTGGAGGCACGCCACACTGGTGGGACGAGGCTGGCGAATGCGCCCCGAGGAGAGGTGTCGAGATTGGGGATGGGAGAGTTCACGATGGAAGACGGAGCTGTTCGTTGGAAGTGCGATCAGTTGGCGGGTGCGGATTCGATGAGCTGCAGCGCTTGCTTCATCTGATCGACGGCCATGTTCTCAAGGTCGGTGTAGACCTTCATCTCCACCGTCAGTCGAGCGAAGGTTTCTTTGGCCGCGGCGATCTTGGCCGGATCGTTGGTCTTGGGATTGGCAAGTGCAACTTCAAGGCGCTTGTACTCGCTGGTGAGAAAGGCCGGTTGTTCGCCGATGGCGCGCAGGCCCGCGTTGGTCATCGAGCGGATGCGCAACACCATCTTCACATCCGACTGCTCCATCTCGCCCTGCGCACGCTCCAGCGCGAGCTTCGCTGCAAGCGCTTGCTGGCTGTCCGGCTTCTTGGTGGCGGCGATGGTCTGGAACTTGGCGATGTCGCCGGAAAAATCGTGCGCCCACGCAGGTGCGGCACATGCCAGGGCGGTCACTGCAAGAACTGTTTGAAGTTTCATGTCGCTTCTCCGGAAGGTGGCTGAAGACGCCAACTTTAGGACGACGGGGATAATCCGGATCGCGCTCGAAATTCTTTGTCCATAAGCGGTTGTTATATGTTGCTCCGAGAGATCGAGGTGTTCCGTTCCGTGATGTCCGTGGGCTCTGCGAGCAAGGCGGCTGCGCTTCTGGGCGTTACGCAGCCCGCCATCAGCCAGTCGCTACGCAGACTCGAGGAGGCGGCTGGATTCCCGCTGTTTCGCCGACTGAGAGGCCGTCTGCACCCGACGCCCGAAGCGCAAGCCTTGCTGGTCGAGGTCGAGCGTGTCTTTGTGGGTCTGAGCAGCATCGAGCACCGGATGCGCAGCCTCAAGCGCTTCGGGGTGAACACGCTGCGCATGGCGGTCTATCCGGCGTTCGGCCTGACCTTCGTTCCCCGCGTGCTGTCGCGGCTGGTGGCCGAGCGCCGCGACGCCGACGCCCGGCCGCAGATTTCGCTGCAGGTGCTCAGTTCGCGGGAGGTGCACGAGGCCGTGCTGGGGCGGCAGGTCGACTTCGGACTGATGGCCGATGAGATGCCGACGACAGGCCTGGAGCATTCCGAGTTCGCGCGCTTCCCCGGTGTGGTGGTGATGCATGCGAAGCACCGCCTGACCAAGGTGAGAACCATCCAGCCGCATCAACTCGCGGAAGAGCCATTCCTGGCGCTCAACCCTGAGGACGCGTCTCGGCGGCGTCTGGAGCGGGCCTTGGCGGAGTGCAACGTCGGGTTGAGCGTGCTGGTCGAAACCCCCTACGCTGCAAGCGTGTGCGAGATGGCCCTGAGCGGCATGGGCATCGGCTTTGTCAATCCGGTCACCGCCATGGAGTACGCCCAACGTGGCCTCGTCATCCGTCCACTTTCTCTGGAGGTCTCCTTCGCGGGGGTGCTGGTATTGCCTCCGGGACAGCCGCTGTCCGGCCTCGCCTCGCGAGTGCTTCAGCTCATGCGCATGCAACTGGCCGAAGACCAGAAAGCTCTCGCCAATCTTCTCAAACCCCGTGCCAAAGCTTGACCGCCAAGCCTCAGCGACGCTTCGTTCGCGTTCCGCAGCAACGAGGCCTTTGCGCCTGGGCGGCCAGGACCCCGTAGGCCTTGGCCACTGTCTTGCTGATCGGTGCATCAGCGGGGGCGCAGACCTCGATGGCGCACAGCAAGTGCTCGGCAACCGCCCAGTTTCGCTGTCGCAGAGCCTCCTCGTAGACCTCCAGCAAGTGCAACTCGAGTGGCTTGGGTCTCTTCATGGAAACTCCTTCGCGCGCAGCGAGGCCGCCCGGCCCGCAGGCCCTAGGCCGATCTTTCGCCGACGTGGGACGCATGAACATCGCTCTTTGCTCCCCGCAAGCGCAAAGCGTTGGTGATGACCGAGGCCGAACTCAGGCTCATCGCCAACGCAGCGATCATCGGCGACAGCAACCATCCCGTGAACGGGAACAGCACGCCCGCGGCCAGCGGCACGCCAAGGGCGTTGTAGAGGAAAGCGAAACCAAGGTTCTGCTTCATGTTGGCGATGGTCTGCTCCGAGATGACGCGTGCCTGCGCAATGCCGCGCAGATCGCCTTTGACCAGCGTCACCTGGGCGCTGTTCATGGCGACGTCGGTGCCGGTGCCCATCGCCACGCCGACGTCGGCCTTGGCGAGAGCAGGGGCGTCGTTGATGCCGTCACCCGCCATCGCGACGATGCGGCCTTCGCGCTGCAGCCTGTCGACCAGCGCGAGCTTGTCGGCAGGTTTCACTTCGCCATGCACCTCGTCGATGCCCAGCTTCGCGGCGACAGCGCGGGCCGTGGTCAGCCCGTCTCCGGTGGCCATGATGACCCGCATGCCCGAGGCCTTGAGCGCGGCCAGCGCCTCCAGCGTGGTGGCCTTGATCGGGTCCGATACCGCAAGCAAGCCGGCAGGCTGGCCGTCCACCGCCAGGAACATGACACTGGCGCCTTCGGCCCGCATCGACTCAGCCTGCGGCTTCAATTCCTCGATCCGTACGCGCAGTTGGTCCATCAGCGCCGTGTTGCCAAGCGCCAACTTCCTGCCGCCTACGCCGCCGCTCACGCCGATGCCGCTACTCGATTCGAAATCGTCGGGCGTGTCCAGCGCCAGGTTGCGTTCACGCGCTGCTCGCACGATGGCATCGGCCAGCGGGTGTTCGCTCCCTTGGTCCAGGCTGGCCGCGAGGCGCAGCACCTCGTCTTCGGTGAAGCCTGGCGCAGGCACCGCGCGCTCGAACTGCGGCCGGCCTTCCGTCAGAGTGCCGGTCTTGTCGACGATGAGCGCATCGACCTTGCGGAAGTTCTCGATCGCCGCAGCGTCGCGGAACAGAACGCCCTGTGTGGCCGCCTTGCCGGTGGCCACCATGATCGACATCGGCGTGGCGAGGCCGAGGGCACAGGGGCAGGCAATGATGAGCACTGCCACGGCGTTGATCAGGCCATAGACCCAGCTCGGCTGCGGTCCGAAGAATCCCCAGGCGAAGAACGTCAGCACCGCGATGCCGATGACGGTCATGACGAAGTAGCCGGCGACCTGGTCGGCCATCCGCTGCATCGGCGCGCGGGAACGCTGGGCCTGCGCGACCATCTGCACGATGCTCGCGAGCACGGTCTGCGAGCCGACCTTTTCCGACTGCATGACCAGCGCGCCGTTGGTGTTGAGCGTCGCGCCGATGAGCTTGTCGCCCACGCGCTTGGTCACGGGCAAGGGCTCACCTGTCAGCATGGACTCGTCGACGGCGCTGCTGCCTTCGATCACCACGCCGTCCACCGGCACCTTCTCTCCGGGGCGCACGCGCAGCTTGTCGCCCACATGCACGTGGCCGATGGGCACGTCTTCCTCGGTGCCGTCGGCGCCGATCCGGCGTGCCGTCTTGGGCGCGAGCCCCAGCAGCGACTTGATGGCCGCGGAGGTTTGCGAGCGCGCCTTGAGCTCGAGGATCTGGCCCAGCAGGGTGAGCGAAATGATCACCGCCGCCGCCTCGAAGTAGACCGACACGCGCCCCATCGACACGAACGACGCGGGGAACACGCCGGGCGCCACCGTGGCCACGACGCTGTAGGCAAAGGCGGCGGCCGTGCCGAGGCCGATCAGGGTCCACATGTTCGGGCTGCGGTTCGCCACCGATTGCACCGCGCGCACAAAGAACGGCCAGCCGGCCCACAGCACGATCGGCACGCTGAGCACGAGCTCAATCCAGCTTTGCGTGCCCATCTCGAACCACTGCAGGCGGTGGCCGGCCATGGCGAGCACGGTGACGACAACGCTGAGCGGCAGCGTCCAGAAGAAGCGCCGCTTGAAGTCTGTCAGCTCGAGGTCTTCGCTCTCGTCGAGGGTCGGCATCTCGGGCTCCAGCGACATGCCGCACTTGGGGCAATTGCCCGGGTGATCCTGTCGGATCTCCGGATGCATGGGGCAGGTGTAGATCGTGCCCGGAGGACCAGGTTGAGCCGGCTGCGCGGGCGCAAGCACGAGCGGCGCTGCGGGCTGCGCGCCGCGCTTTGCGTACTTGGCCGGGTTGGCCTCAAACTTGGATTTGCAACCCGCACTACAGAAATACACGGGCCCACCTTCGTGCTGCAAGACATGCGTGGACCGCGCGGTCACCGTCATCCCGCAAACGGGATCCTTCAGGGTCGCATCGGTCTCAGGTGAAGGTTCTCCAGAGGCGGGCGGGTGCGCCCCGTGATGCCCCTGGTGGTGTTCATGCAGGTTGGAAGGCGTAGGGTTCATTCGAGTTCTCCAACGAAAAATTGGCTGGATGCACCCCACACGGTCGCGCATTCAGTCCGCACAGGCCCGCATGAGATCACCAGCCGATCAAGGCCGCCGTCCCATGCCAGCAAATCACTTCGGCGGGTAGCCGGCTTCCGTGAGGGCCGCAGTCACAGACTCACGGTCCTCGGCGCTGTCGACACGCAACGTCTTGGTCGGCAGGTCGACTTCGATCTTCGCCGTGGCGTCCAGATTCTTCACGGCCTGCGCGATCCGGCTCGCGCAGCCACCGCAGGACATCGACTGGATGACGAACTCTTGCATGAGAGACTCCTTGGTTGAAATGGACCCCAGTGTCAGGCTTGACATCGTGTGAAGGTCAAGCGGCTGCCGCCAGGTCCCCCAACAGAGTGGTTTCCCGCATTCAGGCTTCTACCTCCAGGACCATCATCAGGCCGCCGCCCCCATCCTGCTCGACGTTGTTGTTTGTCGTGTGGTGTGGGATGTGGCAGTGGACCAGCCATTTTCCGGGCCGCAAGGCCTTCCAGATCACGTCGTAGCGCTGACCGGGTCCGACATTGACGGTGTCGGCCTGGAAGCGCGCCGACTCCGGAAGGACGTACCCGTCCCTTGCGACGACAGTGAACGGGCCGCCATGGACGTGCATGGGGTGCACGAAGTTGTTGTTGCTGCCTACGAACCGGAGTTTGATCGTCTCACCGACCTTCATCTTCACCGTGTCGGTTGCGGGGAACGCCTTTCCATTGATGGTGAAGTAGTTCGGCAATCCGCCTTCCATCAGCATCGCCGGGTAGGTCAGGCCTTCGCGCTTGAGCCACTCCTGCAGCTGGATCACATACTCGTGATCCGCTTGATCCGCCTTGGGTGCCTGGTCGGCATTCTTGGGATCGATGATCAGCGCTCCATATAAACCGAAGGCCTGCTGGCGGTCCGCATGATCGTGCGAGTGATAGAAAAATGTGCCCGCCTGCTCGGTGGTGAACTCGTAGGTATAGGAGCCGCCGGGCGGAATCGGCTGCTGAGTGATTTTGGCCGGGCCGTCCATCTCGTTCGGCAGGATGAGTCCATGCCAATGCACGGTGGTGCTCTCTGGCAACCGGTTCGTCACCTTGATACGCACCCGATCGCCTTCGGTGACGCGAATCCTCGGTCCTGGAATCGTCGCGTTGAATGCGTAGCCCTCGACGGTCACGTCCGGCAGGATGTTCCAACGGATGACGCTGGTCTCGAGGTTGAATACCTTGACGCCGTTGTCCATCGTGGGCACAAGGTCCACATCGCCGCGCGCTTTCGCCGCGGCGGTGTGCGCAATCTGGCGTGGATGAATCGCCGACATGTCCCGCATCGCTTGGCCTGGCGTGTCCCAGCCCATGATCATCGACGGCGGCATGATGGCGCCCAGCACGTCGCGGTTCGATAGACGCATGTTCACGAACATCGCAGGCACTGTCATGCCCGCGAACAACATGAGGGTGGTTGCCATGGTCACTGCGGCCAACTGGGGACGAGTCACGTTGGGTTGCATGCTATGACCGCTATGACCGCTATGACCGCTATGGCCGCCGGGTGCATTGCCTCCATGCGCGGATTGCCCGTGCTCGCCACGGCTTTTTTGATGAGCCGACGCGGCGCTGGTGCCGGGCGGCATGGCGTCATGCGATGTCGCATGCCCAGGGACTGCTTGCGCATTGGGCTGCGCCCCAGGAGCCGGCTTGGATCGCCGCTCGGTCATCAACCCATGCTTCATCTTGCGAGACACCATCCAGACATTCACCGGATATGCCACGGCGAAGCCGACAGCCACGCCCAGCGACATCACGCCCCAGAAGAGGAGTTCAGTCGGGTCCATCGCGCGCATGTCGCGGCCCATCATGAGCAGCGCCATCACCGGCGCCATGCCCGCCATCATCGCGTTCATGCTGATGAACTCCGGCATGAACGACTTCCTGACGTTCTCCCAGTAACTGCCGCCCATCATGTTCTTCATGAAGAGCGATTGAAAGATGAACAAGCCGAACGCGAAGCCGGCGGCATACTCAACGATCAGGTCGATCCACATCGGCAGACCCAGCACCGCAGTCACGACGGCCGCCAGGATGATGCCCGTCGCATCACCCGCTACGCAGTGGATCGTGGAGCCCACGCCTTGCTTCCACAGTGGCTTGATGAACTCTTCGTGCTCTCCCGGCGCCGGCTCCTTGTCCGCCATGACGTACAGCAACAGGCCCAAGGGACCGAGATACAAGGTGACCAGGATGAATCCCCATTTCATCACCACTGGCTCAGGGTTATGGCGCAGTTGATCCCACGCAACGTACGCGGTGGAGAGCGCGGCCAAGGAGAACCAGACGGCAAGGAAGTAGTCAATGGGCTGGGCAAACATCGGAGATCCCTTTCATTGATGATTTCTCGTGCTGAGCCATTGCGGTTTCTTCCTCCTGCCTGAGCGAGGCATGACAAGAAGAATCAATTCTTGAGTGCAGCGTTCGTCAACGCATGACCGCCTTTGCAGTTCGCCGCATGAGCTCAGCCTGGCTACGGCCTCGTCACCTGAATGGCCTCCCGGAGATTCGCCCACGCTCGCGAGGCTGTCTGTCGGACGCCGACCCGGTTGCGCCAGACTGATCGCGAAAATTCATCGGCCGTTTCGGCGGCGGCGCCGGGCCGCGCGGGATTTGCGTGTGCGTGAGGATGCTCGCGGCACACCACCCGTCTTGCCTCGGTACTTGCGGCGTTGCCAGAACAGGATGCAGAGGAAGACACCCACGCCGATCAGCCAAGCCACGAACATGGTGCTCACCACGTTCTCGGAAACCCAGCGTCCTGTCACGTACATGGGGTGCTCCGTGTCAGTGAAAGAACGCCATCAAGACCGCTAGTGCAGGCCTGCGATGTAGTCGGACACCGCTCTGATTTCACGGTCGTTCAAGCGTGCTGCCACGCCGTTCATTGGCACGCTGTTCAATCTCGTTCCATCCCGAAAAGCCGTCAGTTGCGCAGCGATGTACTCCGCGTGCTGTCCGCCCAGACGTGGGTACTGGATCGGAATGCCCGCTCCGTTGGGACTGTGGCAACCCGCGCAAGCCGGAACGGCGCGGTCACCGATACCGCCCCGGTAGATCTTCTCGCCCAACGCCACCAGATCCTTCTCCTTTGCAAATGGTCCGTGTTTCGCTAATTGAGAAAACTCTCAGCTATTTGAGAATTTCGAGCTATTTGAGAAATTTTTACTAGAAAGTGAGTAGACACTTTTCTCCAAGTCATTTGTAGTCGGGCCATGCCGACTTTAAACAATGGATCGCCAGACAGCGGTTTCGAGCTAGATCTGCCGCGCCGAGTAAGCGATGTCTCCGTGCGCGAACCGACCCGATGAAACCCATGCTGAATAGGTCCCGATAGCCAGTCTTGACGGCAATGACGCCGACGTCCGGTGCGGCCGTTTTTGGCTGTCTCGCCAAATTTCCATTCGTGACCAAATGCCAACTTGCAGTATTTCGTTACGATGATGTCGGCGGGCAAACTGGTCGGAGCACCGCTCTCAAATCCACGAAATAAGGAGGCCGGTTTGCCAAAGAAGAAGGTATTTTTCGCCCACAACACCTGCTTGAACGCAGCGTACGACTTGAACGTGCTTCAAGCCGGCCTCGCGCAGGCAGAATTTGAGATCGTCGACAGGCCGGAATTGGCAGACGAGATCATTTTTTCCGGCTGCTCCGTTCGTGAACACTGGGTAGACGATGCTGTCTCGCAGATAGCTGAGGCCCAGACTCGCGCGCCCCACGCAACGGTGACCGTCACAGGCTGTGCAGCCAATACGAGCGCTCAGACCATCGCTGCTCGCCTGCCAACAAAGACGTTGAGCTTTCGTCCTATGAAGGACATTCTTGCGACCAGCACAGGCATGGCGTTCGCGGCCATGGATCGCAAGCTCTCTCAAAACTCTTCCGTTCATTTCGAATCCGCGCGTCCGAACGGACTTCAGAACCTTCGTCGCCGAGTTGGTGCCGCGAAAGCTGCTGTGGTCGCGCAGCTGCAAGAGGTCGACCGAAAGCTCGGGACCCAGATCGAGCGCGAGTATCGGCGTACGACCAAAGGGTTCGTCTTCTATGAAGAAAGTGACCCGACCGAGATGATCACGGTCACGCGCAGTTGCTTGTACAAGTGCAGCTTCTGCAATATCCCTCAAGGGCGTGGCGCATTCGAGTCAGTGCCTTTAATGGACGTGCTCGACAAGGCCAGGGCAGCAATCGCAGCGGGGAAGAAACACCTTGTGTTGATCGGCGATGAGGTCGGCAACTATGGCGTTGGCATCGAGGGCATAGATCTTGGCAAACTGATCCAAGAGGTGCTCGCTCTGGACGACGAGGTCACTCTTTCGATCCGCTACATAGAGCCCAAGCCCTTCTTGAAGTATGTAGACCGGCTGCTCGCTTGTGGGCGCGCAAACCGTCTTCGCTTGCTATACATTTCGCTTCAAAGTGGATCGCCCCGCATCCTCAAGGCAATGAACCGCGGCTACGACATCGAGCGTCTGGCCCAAGCGCTGCAGTTGTTCCGGGAAAGCACATCCACCGTGCTCTACAGCAACTGGATGGTCGGCTTTCCGGGCGAAGAAGAAGCAGACTTCCTGGCGACCGAGGCTCTGATGAAAGCTCTGAACTTTCACATCAACGTGGCTATTCCGTTCTCTGCGAGACCTAACACGCCTGCCATGGGAATGGCCGATCAAGTCGACTCCATCGTCGTGGCCGAAAGAGTAGTCCGGTTGACTGGACTCATTTCATCGCTGAAATCCGATGCAATGGCTGGCTGGCTCGAACCGCTACCCGCGGCCGAGCGCTCGAATTTGCTGCACAGCATTCGGCGTGCCGAAGCCGAACAATATGCCGAAGAGCCGGGTCGCGAGGAGCTGGAGACCGGCATGTCTCAGCCCGGTGATCGGCCGACTGACTAAGCTTCCGATGGTCAATCCGCATTGGTCTCAGTGTCATTTTGTCGTCCTTGACGTCGAGGGCAATGGCGGCTCGCCACAAGAGCTGGTCGAGATCGCCGTCATACATATCCTCGATGGGAAAATTGAGACCTTGCGCGACTGGACTGTTCGACCCGCAGTGCCAGTAACCCCGCACGCTACGCGCGTGCATGGAATCACGAATGTCGACTTGGTGAATCAGCCACCCTTTGCGGACATCGCTTCGGACCTGAAAAACGAGTTGGGTTCGGCAGTTGTCGTCGGGCATCACGTCGGGGTCGACCTCACGCTAATGAAGCGGCAGCTCATTAACTGGCACCCGGGGACGTGCATCGACACGCTGAGACTTTCTCGACACGTTTTTCCTAGTGCCCCAAGCTATGCGCTGGGTGAGCTTTGTAGCTATGTCTTCGGTGAATCTTCCATGGCACGACATCGTGCCAAGGAGGACGCGAGCATGACCGCAAGGCTTTTTCTGCATCTGATGTCTAAGCTTGATCGAGTGAGGTCCATGGACCTGCTCACTCTCGCACGGCTCGGTGCAAGTGCTGACGACCCTGCTCTTCAAGCTCAACAAGGAGATCTCTTTTGATGACTGTCTTTATCGGTATTGCGGGCACCCATTCCACCGGAAAAACAACATTCGTCGAAGCCGTGCAAGAAATGGCTCAAGGGCTCGGGATAACTGTTGCGGTCATCAGTGACACGGCGACGAAGTGCCAGGATGCGGGCTTTCCAATACTGAGAGACCACACGTTCGAGAGTACGTTGTGGATCATCACCTCGGTGATTAAAGCTGAACTGGAGGCTGGTCTGAAGGCACAGTTGGTGATCGTGGATCGCCCCGTACCTGATGCGCTCGGGTACCTCGAAGCTGCGCTCATTGCGACGAGCAGATCCATAACCGCCGAGCACCGTTCTTATCTTTACGACGTCGCGGCACATCACACAAAGCGCTACGCGCTGCTCCTCAAAACTCGATTGGACGGGTCGATTCCACTCGGCCCGGGCAGGGATCGGGATATGGAATTTCGGCGTAGCGCGGATGTGTGTATCGACGATGCACTGGGCAAGTTGAATGCCCCCGCATTGGACCCGAGTACCGTGAGCGCCAAAGACCGAGTTCGAGCACTCTTGGATCAGATTTCCAAGCAATCCTCGAGCTGATTCGATCGGCCTGGCGCCGCAAACCGTGTGATCGGTTCACGTCATTACCGATGGTTTACAGAAGCTTGGGAAGAGGCCTTGAGGCATTGTCGCCAACACTTTTTTCTCATACCGATCAACTTGAGGCGCAACGTTGAGAAGTACTGAAGCATATTTAGACGGAACACCATCTCGAGAGGATCTCGAGAATGAACTGTCCCAGTTGCAGGCGCGCGTCAGGTCGAGCCTTGCGCCGTACGACGCCGAGTCTGCTGTCTGCCTTTGGCTGGACAGTTTGCGAGCGATCGAAGAGATGATCAATCTGATGACGGTGGACTGGAGGGACGCCGCCTTTGAAGCCCAACTCTTTTCACTCCCGGTCCTTGAGATCGTCAACGGCCCCCTACAGTTGCAAGCGGTCTACCAGAGGCTCGAATCTCGATTTAGCACTCCGTTCGCAAATCGATTCCGCAACCTAGTGGTTTTAGGTTCTGCCATTGGTACGAGCTTCGTCGCGCACGGAGCGGCCGAGGCGAGAAGCGCATTTCAAACCGTTGGCTCGATGATCGGTTATCTCCAGTCGCGCCGCCGCCATTTCGTAGGCCTGTTGCATCTTCTACCATCCGCGTGCCGTGGATCCCGCAAAGTCACTCTACTTAACACGCTCAATTTCATCTTGCCGATCATTGAGTTCGATGGAGTTCCGATGATGGGCACGCAGTACAGCCTGATGATCAAGCTTGCTCAGGAGCGGCTCAGCATTCCTGACGATCCTGAAGCTGATTTGGCAATGCTGGACGCGCAGTTCCTCGAGCCGGAGCGCGCATCCATTATCGAGATGGAGTTCCTCGAACGAGAGCAGGAAATGCTCGCTTCCAAGAAGGAGCCGCTGCAAGAGGACCGGCTATTTTCTGCCGCAGAACTGCGAAATGACATCCTGTTCAGCGAAGCGGCCTACGCAGAATTCGGGCTCCGCGAGACGGAGTTCAGTACAGCGGCGGCACTCGTGAGGCGCTTATCCGTCGACTACATCGAGCGGATTTCTGGGTCCAGATCTCGCCAGAAAATTTGGGCCGCCTTATGGATGAATGCGGCGCGTCCCCAGCGCTTCGCGCCGAGCTCATCTGCAACTCGGACAGCTACATGAAATGCCTGTCGACGTATTCACCGTTTGTATTGCTAGGTCAGCGCTACATATCGACGGTCACGTTGCTAAGCCGGTTCATTTATTTTTGGCGTGCTCGAGTGCTTGAACGTCAGAAGCGGTTTCAGATTCGCGCTGGATTTATCTTTGAAGAGCAGGTCAAGCAGCAACTGGCGAGCCAGGGCTTCAAGGTTCACGACATCGTCAGGATCAATCGCAAGGAATTCGATGTGGTGACCACGCGCGATGGGGTTATCTGGAATGTGCAGTGCAAGAACAATTTCATCGATCTTGAGCGCGTGGATTCCAACGCTACAAGCTTCGCTCGCTACAACCTCGCGCTCGTTCGTTCCTATGAGCGCGCCTTGGTCAAAGAGCACAAGCGCGAGGATTTGCTGAAGAATAAGCTAGGTCTCGATGAAATCGAGCATATGCTTGTGTCGAAGTTTCCAGTCCTGACCAACAATCAACGCATCGTTGTGTTCAATCGGATAGGGGATTTTGGAAGCAGGGCAAATGCATTGCTGGGACCTTAGGGTGGTCTGCTCAGACGTTGTACGCCACGGGCTCGCGAGTCGCTGATGCGTCAAGTTCGGAAACAGCAGACCTGAACGTGGCAGATGTCAAGGACGCTACTGGATATGTCCATGTGGGGGTTAGCCCGAAATAAATCCGTTGGACCGCTCTCGTTCTTAGTCCGATGACGCGCTTAGGCGTTCCGCTATCTCACGCGCGCCGAGTTCTCGCATTGCCCCAAGATTCTCAAGTTGGGCTGCCCGCGGGCGCGCCTTTCCTTGTTCCCAGTGGTAGATCGTCTGCCCGGACACGCCAACCAACTGTCCGTAGATCGCAGCGGACAGTCCAAGCTTTGCGCGGTGTGCCGCCAGCCTAGTTGCGCTGAATCTGCGCTTCGTGCCTGCTGCAGCTTCGTCGTCCGAAACAGAAACTGCGGCGGATCGCGTCGCTCCCTTTGCGACGCGACGCAGTTCCTTCTCGAGCGCATTCACTTGTCGACGTAACTCGGCAATGGATGCACGATGCGCGACTGATGCTTTCTTGAGCGTTTCTATCTCCGCACGCACTTCTTTGCGAGCGACGCGGGAGATTTCGGCTTTGAGGATAGATGCAATATTTGGCATGACCGCATTGTGCCGCTCTGATTCAATGCCGGTATTTATCGGGCGGGTCCAAGTATGTTGGCGGCGGTGTAAATCCGCTGCTATTCGGCGGTGAGGATGCGGTTTTGCAGGTGGTTGAGGCGCAATGGAAGAGGGCCCCTTGCGGGGCCCTGGTTGGGTGAGCGGGGTTCAGAACGGCTCGTCCGGATCGAAGGACGCAGGCGGCTCGTCGTGCACGAGCTGGTCGTACCAGGCCTGCTGGACGTCGCGGCCGTAGATTCTCCACAGCTGCTCGCGCAGCACGCGCAGGCACTCGAAGACGGCCAGGGCCTGCTCGGCAGTCCAGTTGGTGGGAAGCGTTGGTGGTTGTTCGCGCTCGGACATCATGACTTCTTGCTCCTGACAGGTTTGCCTGCGCGCTGCCTGGAACGCGCAGCCAGGCGCTCCTGAGCTTCCTTGGCGCGATAGGACTGGCCCTCGATGCGCACGACCTCGGCGCGGTGCATGAGGCGGTCCACGAGCGAGACGACGCACCCTGCGTTGGGGAAGACCTCGCCCCAGTCGGCAAACGCCTTGTTCGTTGTGACCACGGTGCTCTTGTGCTGGTAGCGGCGGCTGACCAGCTCGAAGAGCAAGTCGGCGTGGCGGTTGGAGTAGGACAGGTAGCCGACCTCGTCGATGAGCAGCAGATCGGGCGCGGCATAGCGGCGCAGCCTGCTGCGCAGGGCCGAGTCGCTGTCCAGCGCCGCGAGGTCGCCGAGCAACTGCCCGGCGGTGACGAACAGCACCGTATGTCCTGCCAGCACGGCCTGGTAGCCCAGGTTGCAGGCGCACATCGTCTTGCCCACGCCGTTGGGGCCGGCGAACACGACGTTGGTGGCATCGGCGAGGAACTGCAGCGTCATGAGCTCCTCGATGGCTGCGCGATCGATCTGCGTGGGCCAGCTCCAGTCGAAGTCGGCGACGGGCTTGAATTGCCCGATGTGCGCATCGCGAAGGCGCCGCTCCAGGCTTCGTCGGCCGCGTTCCTGGAGCTCCCAGCGCAGCCACTGCGCGATGCGCTGCGCCGCATCGGCGTCGGCCATCACCTCGGACCAATGGGCCAGAAGCCCATGCAGACGGAGGCCCTGGGCCTGTTCGCGCAACTCGGCGGCGTTCATCGGTGTCTCACTCATCGCGGCGATCTCCTTGGTCGGGCTGTGAGGCCTGCACGATCTGGTCGTACGACGCCAGCGCGTGCGAGCGCACCGGCGCGTCGCGCCGGGCGACCTCCTCGCTCAGGCGCAGCTCGGTGGGCGGCGGCAGGCCCTGCTCCTCGCGGGCGCGCTCCAGTGCCAGGCGCACGGCGTTGGGGTGTGGCACATCGCGTTTGAGCGCTTCGCCGATGGCCGCCTGCAGGGGCGCGGCGCCATAGCGATCGAGCAAGCGCAGCAGCGCGGCCGTGATGGTGCCCAGGTTGTGGCCGCGCGCGGCCGCCGCCTTGAGCAACGCGAGCGCCCCCGGCGCAGCATGGGCGAGCCGATCGGTGCCGCGATGCGCATGGGCGGCGCGCTTGCGCTCCACCAGCGCCTGGATATGGGCCAGATCCTCGATCTGTTGGCCGCTGTCATAGCTGCGCGGGTGCGAGGCGACTTCCTGTGCCCCGTCGAAGACGCGCATGCGCCGGTCATCGGCAAGCACCGACAGCGTGCGCCGCACATGGGTGTGCGGCACCGTGTAGTCGTTCAGGTCGAACCGCACGTAGGGTGTCTTGCCCACCTGCACGGCCACGCGCTCGCCCAGCGGGTACTCGCGCTCGGGCAACGCCAGCAGGCTCGATCGCTCGACCTCGAAGGCATCGTTCACGCTCAGGCGTGAATCCTCCGGCCAGCGCCGCTGCGACGCCTGGCCCTCGCACCAGGCGCGCGCCTGAGCGTTCAGATCGTCCAGGTCGATGAAGGCACGGGCGGCGAAGAAGCTGTCGCGAACGTAGCGTATGGCGCGCTCGACCCGGCCCTTCTCGTTCCCGCGCGCGATGGCCACCGGGCGCGGCTCGAAGCAATGATGGGCGGCGAACTTGAGCAGCTCGGGGTTGAAGCGCACGGCGTCGCCTACGCGCTCGAGTACGGCGCTCTTGAGGTTGTCGTAGAGCAGGACCCTCGCGCACCCGCCATAGGCGATAAAGGCCTCGGCATGGCCGCGCAGGAAGCTGTCCATCCGGGCATCGAGGAAGAACCTCAGGAAGATACGCCGCGAGTAGCTCAGCACCATCACGAAGGCCATCAGCGGTCGGCGTGCACGGCCGATCTGCAGGTGACCGAAATGAGCCCAGTCAACTTGGGCGGCCTCACCCGCAAGGGTGCGCAGCCGCAGGAAGGCCTCGGCCGCTGGGCGCGGGCGCATGCCGGCAATGACATGGCGGAAGTGCTCAGGGCTGCCGCGGTAGCCGCGTTCGTGGACCATCGTGAACAGCCGCGCGGCGGTGAGCGTGGGGAACTTGACCAAGGTCGCGAGGACGAAGTCGCGGTACGGATCGATGCGACTGGGCCGCAGCGGCGAAGCCGGCGCGGGATCGCCGGCCTGCGCGAGCACGCGCCGCACGGTATCGCGATGCACATGCAACTGGCGGGCGATGGTGCCTACGCGCCAGCGCTCGGCGCGGTACAGACGCAGGATCTGCGCACTCAGATCGGCATGGATAACCAAGGTGTCTCCTTCACGGACAGGGATCGATGAGGCGAGCAGGCCAGCGTGAAGCGCGGGCGTGACGCAGGAAGCCCTGGCGAGTCCAGGGCGACAGCGCCGCGGCACAGCGCCGGCAGCGCCAGGCGATCGGCGTCGCATCGGACACGGAGGGCGCGCGCACGTGGGCTTGCTCAGGCGCGGCCAGTGGAGCACCGAGGGCCGGGATCGGGGAACCCTGATGCGTCACGATGTTGGTGGCGGCAGTGTCCAACGCGGCCACTGAGTGGCACGGCCGCTCGCGTTCGCGGCGTCGCTGGCGCCAGCGGCGTGCGCGCTCGGCATGCGCCATGCGTCCGGCGCGGCCTGCCTGGTAGCGCCGTGCGGCCTCGCGCTGCGAGTCCTGGCGTGCTGCGCGAGAGCACGCCGGGCCGCAATAGCGCTGGCCGCGATCGCAGCGACTGCACAGCAGCACCTGTGCACGGCAGCGCGCGCACACGAACAGGCGGGCGGGATGGTCGACCAGTTGCCAGGCTCCTCGGGGTCACTCCCGAGGACCTCGCCGCTCAGAGCGGCGCCCCGCTGCTGCGAGCGGGCCCGGCCCGTTCGCAATACACTGGCGCTGCATCCGCTTCGGCGTGTTGTAGGGCACGGCGTGCGGAATGAAGCTGCCAGGCCAACGGCCGCCGCCGTGCCCGCCTACGACTCGGGCATGCCCCGAGTTCTACCGCACTCGCAGCCCACCCTCCCAGAGGACCGTGGCCGTCACGACGCGCCGCCGCGCAGCAGGCCGCCCTGCAGGGCGGCCTGCTGCGCGACCCATCCCACACGAACGATCACTGCAAAACCGCCGCCTCGCCGCCGGTCACGGAAACGGCACCTCACCGCCGATGAACAAAAGCGCCTTCTCACCGCCGATGAACAAAAGCGCCTTCTCACCGCCGAATAAGCGCGCTTCCTGACCGCCGTTCACACAAGTATGAAGAGCGACAGTGGCCAGCATCGAGGCGGTACCCTGAGCGGTTTTTTCTCCCTAGCCTCTACCAGCGCCGAACCACTGTCGAGAGGCAGTGTCTGCGACCCAGGTGAAGTCAGAGTGAAGTCCGTGCGGGAGTTCTGTGAAACGATACCGGCCGTCTTGTTGCGTGCGACTCCCGCCCCAAACCATTCGGGGTCAGGGATGCCCGGATGGCCGGCTGCTCGTCGACACGCGATTGAAGGCATCGAGCATCATCTCAACCATGTCCACAGCCAACATGGAACCGTCCCTCTCGGCCAACTTGTCCGCCGTCCAACCGATCCGCAACTCGGTTCCCCGCGCTTCCCGGATCAGATTCTCAGCCGGCACAAAACTCAGCAAGGCCAGGCGATCGAAGGTCTCACGATCAAGGGTCTGCGACGGAAGGTCGAACATCAGCAACTCGATGCTTTGAGGCGAGGCTGGCATCTCCACCACGGTGCACAGGAAGCTGCGGCCGATTCCTTCCAATGCCTCGTAGCGAAATACCGTCGCCCAAACGGCCGAGATCCTTCGACGAAACGGCGGGCCGTAATCGATGAGGTGACGGCTTACGACGCCGGCTCCGAACGGCGACTTGGCCCGAACTTCGGGCAGGCTGTATGCGATCTCCTCGCGCAACCAAAGCAACGACCGCGGCTCCGGCTGGCCTCCCAGGTACATCCGCCTTGCCGCAGCAACCTCTACGCCGCGGGGGGCGACGCTCGAATGCGGGCTACCCGCCGGGGTATGAGGCTGATCATCGGACTGCGACTGCGCCGCCTCTCTCGCCGGAATCGGCTCCCTGCGCACCTGGAACAGCTTCTTCGATGCCAGGTCGGGGAAGGGATCGGAAGGCTCGACCTCCATGTCGAGGATCAGAGGCGACAGATCCTTGTTGGCATGCCCCGCATCCAAACCGCGACTACCACCGCTGACGGAGCGCCCAGCTGCCTGCTCGCGCGCGGCATCGCCCTGTTCGGGTGCCCTCGCACTCGAGCCCGCCGATTGGCCAGGATGAAGTTCGTAGAAAAGCTTCTCGAACGGGAAAGGATGCGAGCAGGAAAGAATCTGCAAAGCCAGGAACGAACGATCCGGGCCGCGCTCAAGCCATAGTCCGCGCACATTCAGGTCCGTGAGGCCGTCGATAGGGAAGCCCATCTTGATGTGCCACGGCTTTTTGTTCGCGGTCGCCGCCACCCCGGAATTGACCAGACCTTGGAAGGCTTTTTTGGCGGCTGGATCGAAGGCAATACGGGCGATTGCAGATGCTGCGTGATAGGGCATCTCCGGGCCCAGCCGAAGATTGGCAACGCGCGTCGACCTGTTGATCTCGGCTGTCTCAAGGTCGTAGAGCGTTCGCGCTGCCAATGCGCCCGAGAACACCCTCGAGAGCAAAATTCCGCTGTCGCCAAAGTACCGGCGCGTCAGCTCGGTGCACGAAACCAGCAGGCTGGTTCTTGCGTCGACGCGCACTTTGACGGCGTGCGAAATCGTGTGCGCTTTGTGCCCCGCGAAGTGCGCAAACGGAATCTCGTGCCGCTGCATTCCGTCCGAGCACAACGACTCCCCTCCGCAAGGCACGATCTCGGCCGTTGTCTGATCGACTCGAAGTCCAGCAAAGGATTTCTGCAGCAGCCGAGCTCCGCCCACGCGATAGCCTTCGTGCCAGACGTCACCGACACGCAAAAGCCGCAGGTATGCAATCGGCACCAATGCTTCGAGCTGAGGAACTTCATACTGCGCGCCGCCCCATGCTGTGCCGATCTCCCATTTTGAGCAGGCCACCTTGATGACCCGGCTCCTTTTACCCCGATGGAAAACGGTGATCACATCGCCCAGCCAGTCGATTCGCACAGGGGTGTTACTTACTCGCTCGAAAGCGAGGAGAGGCGGTTCTTTGTACGCAGACATGGATGTCAAGATAGTTGGACGTAGTTTGCCCCTCTATCATGGCGAACTGCGACGTGCGTGAGCGGCGATCTTCTAGCCGCGCCACTCAATCTTCAGCGGCGCGCCTTGACGAGAGCTAACGCGCCGAGTGAACCGCTCAAAAACCGCACCCGCTAGATGCCATGTCGACGAATCGAGGTCTCATTTGACAATCCGTGCTCCCGTGCCGCCTCCACAGTACCTGCTTCTTTCTCTCGCAGATCATCAATCGGCATCACTGGAGGTTGAGCGGCACGGCAGATCGCAGAGCACCTACCTGCGTTGCCTCAACATCGCCGGTCGATGGGCGGTCCATGGCACGACGCATGCACCACTTCTCGTGTGGCGTTCGGAACAGGCAAGCGAAGCCCGTGCCGCGGCCGAACAGTCGGCCAAGGCCCGTCGAAGGCCCGTCGAGGTGATATCGCGCAGCGATTCCGGATGGGAAGAAGGCCGTGAGATCCAGTTGTTCACCGTTGCCTCCGAGCCGGCGCTTCTTGGCTATGCCGCTCCCAGCGAAGCCAAGGCTCGCCGCTTGCGCGTCGAAACGGACAAGCTTGAAGCGTTCTGCCTGGTAGTTCGGCACGCTTCGGCTGCAACGAACCATGAGCAATTCGTCGAGATCAGCCGCGCTGCGGGGAAGGCGCTCCGTGCCAAGTTCGGAGGCGGATCGATCACATCGGCATCTGCCTGGTTGGCGGGACGCAAAGGCCGGGAGGCGCTGCAGAGCGTGCTGGCTGGCGAAGTTGAACTGACCGGGCCGATCGCGATACAAGAGATAGTCGAAACGGCCGCGCTGGCACAAGAGGCGGAGCGCCTACGGCAGGAAACCGAGAATCCGAGCGCCCGTAAATGAGCGCCCTCGCGCCTATCGGCCAAGCGGACTAGCCAGCGCTTTGCGCATCAGGCGCATCGATCACTCTCGCGTGAGCGAGGATGAAATCGCCGGTTCCTGAACCCCATGCAGCACCGAGATCGATCGGCTCTTTGAACGCCAGGCGCTCCACGGTGATTCCCGCGGCTTCCTCGACCGTCGTCGGAAAGAACGCACCGCCCGGCTCCATGTGAAGGTAGAAGTCACCAGTGAAGGTTCCGCAATCGCAGTTGTTGGCGAAGTAGCTGTCACCCGCCGTATGGCTGTAGCGCTTCGAATAGTTTGGATTGCGCTGCACGAGTTCGCGCAGGACCTCCGCGGACATGAAGCCAACGTCGGTCAGGACGAGCATGTCGGCGGTATCGGCAGGATGGCCGATCTGCTCGCCATCTTCCTCCAGGGCATGCGCCGCCAAGGCAACGGCCTTGACAGGTTGTCCGCACTTCCAGCACTTGGTCTGCGCACTCAGCAACAGCAGGGGCGGCAGCGCACGCAGGGTGGGTTCGCCCTCGTCGGCGTAGTCATCATCGATGTCCATGCCTGGATTCTGCGCGATCAAAACCGGAGCGACAAACCCCACCTCAGCTCGGGCGCCTCCGCCCCTCATTGCGCGGCGGATTTACCGGAAAGAATCCAAGTGGCTTGAATGCGGCCGGCGCGGGCCTGACCCGTCCCGTGTCTTCGATCCGCCTTTTCGCAACGTCGGCAAACTCGGCCCGCAGTTCCTGCAACCTGGTTCTCGCTTCCAGGTTCACAGGCGATGACGCATGTGGTGATCGCGTGGCCACGACATTGCCCAAGGGCGAACCTCCCGCTCCCCCCGTGCCCAGAACCCCGATGTGAGCGAGGTGCCACAGGCTGAAAGCCGCAGGCTCTTCCTGTTGCGTATCGCGCTCAGAGTCGTTCGTATGCGCCGCGACAACCTCATCGAAGACAGATCTCATCCGAGGTTTCGCTTCGCGCGCCTGCAGGCATTCGCACAGATACGAGTCCAGCTCTCGCGGGGTCAGGGCCCGCCCCACCTTTTGGACCAAGACCTCTTTCGACAGTTTCGATGCGCCTTGGCACGCTGCCAGCACCTTCAGCTTGGCGATGCACTCCTCGCGGGTCAGGAGCCGCGCCATGCGGACCGTGTCCCTGCACAAGTTGACGGATGCCGGCCGCAGGCATCGCAAGCGCAGCGTCCGGCCTTCGCCCAGCGCCACCCAGACACCCCATGTCTCGGGGACCATCTTTTCGACCGCTCGCAAGTGAGCTGGGACCGTCACGATGTTCGAGTACCTGAACAGACTGTCGTATTCCACGATCTGCTGCGGCAGTCGGTCCAGGCGATCGCGGCCGGCCTTGATTTCGAAGCCTGTGAGCTCTTGATTGACGACCGCAACGTCAGCGCGGCAACGCCCGCTAGGCATCCAAAGTTCTTCAACGACCAGATCATCCCCGCGAACAGCCTTGCTATTCATCAGCAGCCGCCGCAGCTGCGCGTCGTACTCCATCTCATAGGCATTGAAGGAGAGGCCGCGGATTGCGTGCTCGAGCGATTTCATACATGCAATATGCAATAATAAATGCATGATCGTCAATGATGTACTTCGGCAAATTGAGAACGCCATGGCGGTGAACGATCTCAATCAGCTTGCACTTTCTCGAGTGATGAACATCCCTCAGTCCACACTCAGTCGAGCCCTCTCTCAACCGGTCAAGCTCACCAAGACCCACCGAAAAATATGCAAATATTTCGGAATTTCGATACCCCAGGATGAGAACAGCTCGGGAGCGGAGGCGCTGCGCAAGGCCGTGCTAGACGCATGGGATGGCACCGACCGGCATGCTCAGGCGCTAGCCGGCCTTCTGCGAGCTGCTGCTCACGTCTCGGCCGTCACTTCTGCATCGAGTAAATCGTCATGACCCAGCACGCGGCGATATTTCTTGAGCAAACCGCAGTTCGCCTGGAACTGCCACCTTCGACGAACGAGGTGGTCCCTGGCGTTTCATGGGGCGCGGTCGATGCATTCCCAAGTCCTGCGTACTGGGCGTACCAGGTCCTAGCGCGCCGGGTCAGCGGCACCACCGTGCGCTACCGTCTCGGCGACACCCTTGCCGAAGAGGTCGCGGCATGTCTGCTTGGCGGTCATGGAATTCCCGCGAGCATCGGCCTCGCGGCGTTTCGGCATCTCAAGCGCAATGGCCTTCTCTCTCTCGAAGGCGACGTACCCAGCGAGGCGGATTTGCTGGCGCAACTGTCTGCTCCCATGGAAATGGACGGCAAGCAGGTGCGCTATCGCTTCGCCAAGCAGAAGGCGCGTTACCTGAACTCGGCGTTCACCAAGCTGGCCGAAAGTCCGGCGCCGACCTCCACAGGTCGGCAACTACGGGACTGGCTGCTTCCGGTGCAGGGAATCGGGCCGAAGACTGCTTCTTGGATCGCTCGCAACTGGCTGGATGCAGACGACGTGGCAATCCTCGACATCCACATCCTGCGGGCTGGGATGCTAGGCGGCTTCTTCGAGCATGGTCTCACCGTGGAACGCGACTATCTGAAGCTGGAGCAGCAGTTCCTGGCATTTGCGCGTGGGCTCGGTGTACGAGCCTCCGAACTTGACGCCCTCATGTGGCTCGAGATGGCGTCATCCCAAACGACCGTGCATGAACTGCTGAAGTCCCGCATGCCAGCGGCTGTAGCGGCAAAGCCACCGTTGACGAATGAGCAGCGGCTCAAGTCACGCGCGCGCGCCCACCAACGCCGCGCCGACACCCGCCAAGCCCGGCTCATCGACTAGGCGGCCCACCCAAGGATCCGCGGTGACGCCCAGCGGCACAAAGGCCAGATCCAAAGCTTCGGCTGCCATGCTGAGGTAGCCAAGCAGGACGCCTGCGTCCCTCCAGACCAGGCTACAGGAGTTGCCGTACTTCGATGCTGTCTTGCTTGGCTCCGCAGCCAGTAAAAGGAGCGTCGCCGTCGGCGCCGCGACCAGCTCGTCCATGTGCCGGCGCACCTCCAAAACGTCGACCGCGCACGGCAAGGATACGAGCGCATGGCCTGCCGGGTCATACCGGTGCCAGCCGGAAAGCGCAGGGTCCTGGACAATTAGATGCACCGGATGGATCGCGCCGGCGGAGGGCGCGGGACGCTGCGTCAGTGCAAATCCAAGGTCCTCGGTTCCGCTCGCCAGCTGCCTGTCGACCAGCTCGAGCAACCACCCCAGTCTATCGCGCGCCAGTGGCGCGAATGCGCGTGCCGAGCGCCGCCGTGCTGCAAGATCCACGATGGAGCGCGAGAAGACGGGATGATGCGAGGGCAATGCCGCCACGGACGACAGAGCGATCCGTTCGCCATCCGGCCATTGAACCGGGGTGTGGCGCAGCGCCTGCGAGCGAGGCTGCGGATTTCCTAGGTCAATCCAGGTCATGCCGCAGTTCCTCGAGCACTTCGAAGTACTTATTGCAGCCGCGGCACTGCGCGCATGCGACGTTGGCCTTGTGGCAGCTGTGCGCCCAGGCGAGTTGGTCGTGCGGGATTTGTGCCAATCGCACCAATTCGATCGTGGAAAGACCAATGGCCGGAGCCTCCACTTGAATGCCGCCCTCCTGCATGCTCAGCAACTTGCTCATCGCGTCGACAAACTCGGGTGTCCCGTCCCGATGGCTACCGTCGGACTTTACTGTCCCCAGCCACAGATGCGTGACGCCAAGAGAGATCGCTCGCATCGCAGCCAGCGTGGCCAGAAGTTGGTTGCGATAGGGCCACCAATCGCTGGCGGGCGCATTCGGGTCCGCTTGGCCTCCAGCCATGTCCCCGGACCCCAGTGCGCGACAATCGACCCGCAGGATGTGATGGTCGATGCCCAGAACCCTGCAGATGGTCTTGGACGCTCGCAACTCCGCCTCAGCGGCCAGTTGCCCGTAGTCGATGGTGATGGCGATATCGGGACGCTTCCACCAGGCGATGCTCAGAGAGTCCATGCCGCCCGACAACAGCAGAGCCGTCTTCATAGGGCGGCCGCGAGCCAGAGCGCCTGATAGATCGCGCCCACATAGTCCTTGGCAAGGACGCAGGCGGAGCCTTCCAGCATCTTCTTGTCTTCCTCGCTCTCGTTCTCGCAATAGACGACGACAGGAATTCCCAATGCCCGGGCATATCCAATCTCGTAGATCGTCCCTGAATCAAGTCCATCGCCGATGGCAAACACCAGATCGGCATTCTTGATGCCCTCCAGATCCGCCAGCACGACATCTTCTGCAGAACCAAGACCCACGTCGTGATAGGGCGAGAATACGGTCAGCCCCATGCTGCTCAGGTTGTCGCGCGCCTGCTTGACCTGCCACAACTGAGCCAGCGTGAAGAAGGGTCCGGCGAGATACACGGTGGGGCGTCGACCCGCGGCATATCGCTCGGACACTGCGAGCGGCGCAGGATTGAATTGGGCCAGCGATTTGGGCGTCGCAAACGCTCGGGTCTCGCAGTAGAACGCCGTGGCCTTCGAGGCCAGATCGGCACTCTCGGCGGGGGAAAATCCACCTTGCATCCAGTGATGCGCGAAGTGAGCGACGAAGTTGTCGCCCGAGCCGATCTTCCACACCTCTTGCGACCGATAGGCGGGGACGACGTGCGTATCGGTACCGTCGAAGACAAGCGCGCCGCGCGGTCCACGCTTGATCACCACGACACTGGCTCCGTGCGCTTGCAACAGCTCCTTGGCCATCTCCTCGACAGTTGCGCCCGTTTTCCCCGTCATCAGCGATGCCTCGTGCTGATTCAGGACGAGAGCAAGCTCTCCGGCCTTCGAGCCGTTCTCATGGAACGGCTGTGGATTCAGCGCGTTCTGCGGGTCGTAGACAACCCGATCTCCATGCACCTGCGCATCAGCCTCCAGCATGCCAAAGCGCACGACGTTGCGAGAGCGGACTTGAAGAGTGGGGAGCGTCTGGTCCGCGCCGTAAATGCGCGGGGTCTCCAGCCCATGGTGATAGTCGAACACCACTGGGCCCGAGGTCGCGACCGTCGCGTTGGTCATGAAGGGGGTAGACAGCGCCGCCCGATGGGTCACGACCTCGGCGGCCTGCGCGTCCACATACCCATGCAGCTCCACAGCCCCCTGCATCGCGGCGATCGCGGAGGCTGCTCGTCCGGCCGAGCCGAAGATCTCCCGCCATCGCGGGCGCATGCATCGCTCGTGATAGATCCCACCTACGACAACGATCAGATCCCCAGGGCTCGGCCCTGAAGCATCCGGGACCTGCGGCGTCACAGACCTACGGGGCGCACCCGTACGCGAACCTGTCCGTTGGACTTGGACAGAACCGTTGCCTCGTAATCGGTGCCGCCATTCATGCACTCACGCAGACGCGGCAGCTGCGGGGCGGTGAGCCCGCCTGCAATCTGGCCGTTGTGCACGACCACCACGACAGTGGTTGCGCCCATTTGCCGACTCTCCACCGGCAAAACGATTCCCACCTCGATGTCCGCAATGACGTCTTCGTTTGGCGAGCTCAACTGCGTGTCGATGACCAACGTCTCGCAGCTCGTGCTCGTGTCCGAAAAGCCTCCTCCACCACCCCCGCTCGATCCCGACATGGTGTTCCTCCTGCAATAAGGCGTTACAGCCTACCGTCAGGCACAGCGAATGCAATACCGGTTTTCAGGGATAAGACAAGACTCTCGGTTACTCGATAGCGCCAACCGCTTGGGGCGACCAAAGGCGGCCGCTGAAGGTAGATGCTTGTCTAGGCGCGCGGGAACAGAGGGAGCCAGTCGATCTCTGCGCCGTCTGCGGCACGTACCTTTCCGGTAGCCCAGAGCACCGGCAAAGATGCTCGCGGGATAGAGTGCGCAAAGGCAAACGTAAGAGCCATCCCTTCCATGCCCAAACCGCACTTTTCGATGCGGCTGTCCGGCCAGCGATCCGCGTCGACCTTGCCATAGCGAGTGAGCAGGAATGACCGCCAGAGCTGAGCGCCGATACGTCGGCACAAATCATGAAGCTTTGTGTCCGTTTCCGGCTCGATAGACCAGGGCGTGGTGACGATATGCCGCGTCAGTTCGGCCCGAAATTCGCGGAGCTTCTCACGGCGCTCTTTGTGCGCGGTTGGCTCCAAGACCGGCTCAAGCTCTGAAATCCGAGCTTGCATGGTTTGGATTGCACCCGCCTGCAGAACTGCGATTCGATGTGTCTTCGCGTGAACGTGCAGCATCGCTCCGGACAAGCCGTACACCTTCACCATCGCATGGAACATGATTTGGCCGTAGTCCGTCACACATCCATACGCCCATTCCTGGCGTGCATCGCGCATGTGGTCGGCGTCGGCCAACGGAGGTGTTTTCTGACGGCGCTCCTCACCTCCTTCAACGCGCGCGCCAACGAGACTCTCTACCGTTCCCAGCAGCTCCGTGGCGGAGAACAACCCATCCTCCATGATGCGTACCAAGCGTCCGTCCCGCGCGCCCTTCGTCACCGCCTCGTGGATGGGCAGAATTTCAGCTGGTGCGCCTTTCGACTCCAGACCTTTTTTTAGAGCGTTCGACATCACGCCCCAGCTTTTGCCGATTGCGTCTTGAATGATGCCGTAAGGTCCGGGAAGCCCATGCTGCACTGCACATTCCACGGCGTGTTGGGTCAACGAGACTTGGAGCCTTCGCAGGATCGCGTCCGCCAGCAGCGGCCCGGAGACCGGATCGATCACTTGAAACTGTCGCCGCCATGCGTCGACCCGTGCATTTGCCCATTTGCCCGACGGGATGGTTGCGTGGTCCGGCTCGACATGGTCCCATTTCGAAAGCTCGGTGACTGCGCGAGAGCTGAAATCGAGACTGATTGCCATCAGGACGGCGTTCAACGCACTCGAATTGGGTCGCCTGAGTTCACGAGAAGAAGTTTCCAACCGCTTCAACTTGCGGCCAGCATCCTTCACGGTTTGATCACTGAGTGACAAACCTTTGGGGACGAAAATCGTTTCAGCTCGGAAATTCGCCGCCGCATCCAGCACGGACTCTGTGCTTTCCTCCACTGACTTTTTTTCTGGCAGCTCATGAACCAGGAGCTTGTCTCTCCAACCGTCGATAGCCAAGGCTGTGACGGCATCGGAGGTTGTCGCCAGTGCGCCGGAAGGCACGACCAGCATAGCGCGAGTCGACATATACGGAACTCGCGGTCAGTCAGTCTTCAGGGCCAGTTCAATCGCATGACCAGACAGCCGAAGCTGGCGGAGTTCCTCGATCGACATCGCTTGAATCGCTCGCACGAAGAAGGCTCGCAATTTCTGCTCTTCGTCCATTGGAGGAGAAATCTGCGGCTTGTTTATCGAGACTGGCTCGCCAACCAGAAGTGTCTTTGAAGTCTGCTGCGGCTTGGATGCTCTTATGTCCGAAAGTATTTGCCGAGTTGTCTGCTCCGTCGCTCCCAGCGATAGCAGCCGCGTGCCGAGCACACGCAAAATTGCGTCGGTCCGATATTCGTCCCACTCGTCGTAGAGGTTCAACTCCCGCAGAGCCGCCATGATGCGCGGGCCGTACTTGCGTGGCTCGCTCGGATCCGCCTTTTCCACCGGAATCGACACGTTTTTCGCCGCCAAGAAGCTCTGCGTGATGTGATTGAGCTCGTCATAGGTGACGGACCGGACTTCCTGCAGATCTGCGGGCGCAACCGCATCGGGCGCGAGAAGTTCGAGGCGTAGCTCTACAGGATTCCAGCGCGCTCGAATGATCGATGAAGGGTTGGCCAGAGCACGCCAGGCATTGATCACGAGCGGACGATGTCTTGGGCGTACTGGTGGCAATGGCGGCAAATCATCGGCTTGCGAAGCTGTTGCGAACACATCTGGCCCCGCCGGCTGCGTGAAATCTACAAGCCACTCGATGTCCGAGCCGCGCCGCGCCACTTCCGTGACCTGTTCATGGAAGTAGCTTTGAATGAGAGATCGAAGTCCCCCGAAGTCGATCTTGAGATCGATGTCCGGAAACTGCTGTCGAATATAGGAGCCGAGATAGGAGCCCAAAACTCTCTCGGGCTTAGGGAAACGTTCGCGGACGACCTCGGTGATGTCGGCGACCTTTGACGCTGAATCCATGTTTACTCCAGACAGACTATTGTCGGAGGTACCGCTGTGAACGGTGCCTCCGACGCTAAAAGTGCGGGTAAACAGAGCAGGTTTATGGGCCCCTCCCAAAAACCTTCGAAGTGCATCCAGGCGAGCACCTCAGTTCGTTCAGCTTTCGCTGTGCCTGAATCGCAGCCCAATCGTTGTTGGCATGCTGCGACTGGTTAATAGCATGTCGTCCGTCCGGACGGCAGTCAACATAACCCACGTCGGCAGTCTACCCTATCTCTGCGAGCCCTTGCAACTGAGCCCAGTTTGCGCTGAGGCGCGGTAGGGGCGTCGCACAACCCGACTTTCCCGGAGCCATCACCGGTCGGATATCTAAGCTTGAAAGCTCAGAGAGCCGCTGCTCAACACTGATAGCGATGCGCTCATAGCCAAATCGACTACGCACGGAGTTCCTTCTTGTATCGCTTCATCAGAGAGCGCATCAGCTCCGCCGGCTCCACTGTCAGTCCATCGCAGAGTGACACAAGGCTGGTCAGGGAAGGACTCGTCGTCGCTGTCTCCAGCTTGGCGATGAAGGTGCGGTTGAGGCCGGCGGCGAACGCCAACTCCTCCTGATTGAAGCCAAGCTCCGCCCGCCGAGCCTTCAACTCGGCCGCAAAGGCTTTCAGCAGCGCAGGATCCTGGGTCGACCGCATGCAACGAATCTCGTTGCGTGGCCTACTTTATGCACCCGTCTGTATGGTACAAATTGGAGGGTCACTGTTTGAGAGACGCGATCTGATGCTCGATATTTGCAGGATGAATGCAGGACTGCCACCGAAGACCTGGCTGTTCGGGTTCCCGGCACGCAGAGGTTGTGCATGACGCTTCCGCTCCTGTGCGCGGCAGTTGTGGCCGCGATCCTCTCTACTGGGTATGGGTGGTCGCGCCGAACGGCGCAAAGACCCGGCGGGAAGCGCTCCTCCAAGCGGAGAGCCAGGCATCGGGCGCGACCTTCTTCCCGGTCGATCCACGCCGCATGCTGGGCGATTGGGATGAAACCTGCATCCTGTTCGATCCGGATGCGCGCAAGGCCTGCATCGTCAGCCGCGGAAAGAAAGCCCGAACCGTCGATTTCGCGTACTTCAACACCTGGCAACTCAAGTGGACCGAATACCCGTGGCAGAAGCGACGCTGACCCATGATGCGACCGGCAACACGGGCGATTCCAGCGATCTGCTGTTCCTGGACATAGATGGTGTGCTTCACCCGATCGGTACGGACTATTCGTTCAGCAGCAGGTTTTTCAGCCATTTGCCGCTTCTGGAAGAGCTCCTTCGCGAGTTCAGGTCTGTCGATGTCGTCATCTCGTCGGATTGGCGGTTGGCCGAAGGCATCGAGCAGCTGCAGCGCTATTTCAGCGCTGACCTCCGGCACCGAGTCATCGGAGCGACGCCACAGATTGACCCCAATGTGATCGTTCACAACCGTCGCCAGTTGGAGATCCAGGCCTGGCTCGACGGGAACGGCCGCAGCGGCACTGAGTGGGCCGCGCTTGACGATTGGCCCTTGAGCTTTGAAGCAGGTTTCGAACGGCTCGTGCTCACCAATCCAAAGCTTGCGTTCGATCAGGATAGCTTTCAGGAGCTGCGCTCGCACCTCTTGCGGTTCGAGGCTCGCCACGAGCGCAAAACGAACTGATCACGCGGTGGATTCGGAACTTCCGTCTTGGGCTACAGCTAGTCATTTGCCATCGCCTTCCCCACATGAAATAAGCCGTCTCAGCGCGCCATTTCTCCGGATCGAAATCGCACTTTGTATATGCATGGCAACTTGCCGAAGGCCCCGCTGGGCCAAGCACAGCTGCTGTCCAGCGACTTGCGCGCGTTGACGATTTCGATTGCTCGGATGTGGTAGCTACCGCTAAGATGAACTTGACGAAAACGTTCCTCCAAGACTTACCTCAAACGCCATGTTGAACTTCTCAGCTGCGATCACCCGACGCGTCGTATCCGACGCGGGCGCGGCTGTGCGCATGGCCATATGTTTGCGGACCTCAACCCGAACCTCGAACCGGATAGCAGCGGCAATATCGCCTCGCCTCATCCTCGTTCCCCAGTCCAGGAGCTGACAAATTCGGCTCCATCCAGGAGCCCAGAATGGTCAGCCCAAAGCAACTCTTTCCTCCCCCGTCCGCAGGTGCTAACCCTGAGATTCTGATCTTCGGCGATCCGCACGGCGACTTCGCACCCGTGATCGCCGCAGTCGAGCGCTTGCGGCCCAGGGCGATCGTGCTGCTGGGCGACATCCAGGCGCGCCAGCCTCTGCACATCGAGCTGCAGCCGATCCTGGCTCTCACCGAGATCTGGTTCATCCACGGGAACCACGACGCGGACTCGGATGCGGACTACGACAACCTGTGGGGATCGGAGCTCGCTGACCGCAACCTGCATGGACAGGTCGTCGAGATCGCCGGGTTCAAGGTCGCGGGCCTGGGCGGTATCTTCCGCAGCAAGATTTGGGATCCGCGGCGACCGATTGAACAGGCGGCGTTCCAGTCGAGCGACGCCATGCGCCGCACCATGAAGCGCGAGGAACGGTGGAGAGACGGCATTGCCCGCCGGCACCGCTCCACCATCTTCCCGGACGACTTCCAGCAGTTGCTGCGGAGTGGACCCGCCGACATCCTGGTGACGCACGAGGCGCCGGCGGCTCATCCGCACGGCTGGCAGGTGATCGACGAGCTCGCCGAGGCGCTCAGCGTTCAGCTGGTTGTCCATGGCCACCACCATCAGAACATCGATTATTTCGCGGAAGGACTAACGACCGCCGCGGCATCGTTCCGCGCCTTCGGAGTCGACAAGGGCTCGCACCTGGCATGGCCGCTGGATCCGCAGGGGGAGACTGGGTTGGGAAGTCCCCCGCAAAACTTGCTTGATCTTGCTGCCCAGGTGTTCGGCGTAAAAGCCCAAGCCTGGTTGGACAAGCCACACGAATGGCTTGATGGTCAGACGCCCGCAGCGTTCGCAGCCGGGGGCGGGTCGGACAAGGTGCGATCGATGCTCAACGCCATTCAACACGGCGGGGTCGTATGACTACCGCCGCGGCGCTGTTCCGTGCCGTCGGCATGGGCTCGCACCTGGAATGGCCGCTGGATGGAAATGGACGGGGAGGTCCGGCGTGATCCTGTTTCTCGACTTCGACGGCGTGCTTCATCCCGAAGGAGAGGATCACATCCTCAACGGCGGCGTCGACTTCTGCTTCCTGCCCCGGCTTGAGGCACTACTGCGCGAATTCCCGCACGTGAACATCGTGATCAGTTCATCCTGGCGCGAGCAGCTTCTCTACAGGACCTTGCTGAAGCCTTTCTCCAGCGACATCAGAGCCCGCATCCTCGGAGCCACGCCTCATTCGGGTTTTGGCCTTCCACCGCCGTACAGGAAGCGTGAAGGAGAAATCCTCGCCTGGCTCCAAATCCATGAGGTGGTCGATGAGCCATGGGTCGCGCTCGACGATGCCTACTGGCAGTTCGATCACTGCAAGGACCATCTGGTGATGTGCGGCTCGTTCGTCGGCTTCGACGACAAGGCCAGTGCCGAGCTTCGCGCGCGCTTTGAAGGGGCGATTCAATGAAAGTACTGATCCTCTCCGACCTTCACCTCGAGTTCGCGCCCTTCGAGTCGGAACCCGATCTCGAATTCGATGTCGTCATCCTCGCCGGCGACATTCATTCGCCGGCCAAGCGCGCCGTCCAGTGGGCGGCGGATCGCTTTCGTGGCAAGCCCGTGGTCTATGTCGCCGGCAATCACGAGTACTTCGACGGACGGTTGGACACGACACTGGTCGAAGCGCGTCGCTCGGCCGAAGGCAGCAATGTCCATCTGCTCGACGGTGACGAGTTGGTGATCGATGGCGTGCGCTTCCTCGGTGCAACGCTGTGGACCGACTTCGCGCTCGCCATCGAAACGCCCGAAGGTCCGGTCAGCGATGTCGGGCGCGCCATGAAGATGGCGACCAATCTACTGAACGACTACGCGCTGATCCGCACGGTCGACGAGTCGGCAGAGCCCGACACTTGGCGGGACAAGCAAGGAAGAAAGCTTCAGGCGGCCGATACGCTTCGGATCCATCAAGTGCAGCGAGCATGGTTGAGCGAGAAGCTCGCGGAGCCGTTCTCCGGACCGACGGTGGTAGTGACGCATCATGCACCGCACCGCGGTTCACTTGCGCAGCGCTACGCCGATGACTGGGCCTCAGGCGCCTTCGTCAACGAGTTTCCAGAGGCAATCTTTGAGGTACCCGTGCTCTTCGTCCACGGCCACACGCATCAGTCGTTCGACTATCGAGTTCGCTCTTGCCGCGTCGTATGCAATCCGCGCGGCTATGTGAACTGGAGCGGCAGGATCGAGAACAAGACGTTCGATCCTGCCCTGGTCGTCGACGTGGAGCCCGGCGTCATGCACGAGAGGCTGCAGCCCGGATGTAGTCGCTCGCCCGGAGGTTAACCGCAGCGCATAGGTCGCTCCTTCAGTTTGGCTGCTTGCCTGCTCGAAATCGACGGAACTCACTGAAGTGCCGGATGGCCATCTGTTGCCGTCTGCTCGGCATACTGGTAATAGTCCGACGGTGACCGTTATTGACGCGCTCACTCGCGGGCGTTCAGTCGAGCATTGACCTCGTCGATGTCGA
>NZ_JBWKXQ010000054.1:0-45820 GCF_059423125.1 Variovorax sp. GW531-E2
ACCCCCGACTCCGCCCCCACCGACCTCATCCTGATCCGCCACGGCGAAACCGCCTGGAACCGCGAGTTGCGTTTCCAGGGCCACGCGGACGTCCCGCTCAACGACATCGGCCACGAGCAGGCGCGCCGCCTCGGCCTGCGTCTGGCGGGCGAGACGGCACGGCACCTCATCAGCAGCGACCTCATGCGCGCCCAGCAGACCGCGGCGCCCGCGGCGCAGCAGCTGGCGCTGCCGGTCGTCACCTCGGTGGCGCTGCGCGAGCAGCACTTCGGCGTGGTCGAGGGCATGCGGGCCGACGAGATCCAGAGCCAGCATCCGCGTGCCTGGGAAGAGTGGCTGGAGTTCCGCGAAGACCATGCCATGCCGCAGGGCGAGAGCGCGCGCGAGTTCCATGCGCGCGTGATCGGCGCGCTCGGCACGGTCGCCGCTGCACATCGCGGCCAGCGCCTGATCGTCGTCACGCACGGCGGCGTGCTCGACATGGTGTGGCGCACCGCGCGCGGCCTGAGCCTCAGCGGCCCGCGCCAGAGCGAAATTCCGAACGCGGGCTTCAACCGCATCCGCATCGCCGACCCGGCCGCGCCGGACGCCATCGAGATCGTCGAGTGGGCCGACACGCGCCACCTCGCCGACCTGCCGCCGCAGCCGACCTACGACCAGCGGCGGCACCTGAAGAAGGACTGATTCAGGCCGGGCAGCTGCCCGGCTTCGGCGTGCGCAGCAGCGGCACGCCGGCGCCCACGCCCGTGGGCTGGCCGCCGTCCACCGCGAGGCGGCCGTTCACCAGCACCGTGACCACGCCCTCGGACAGCAGCGTCGGCTGCGTGTAGGTGGCCTTGGCCGCAAAGCGCTTCGGATCGAACACCACCACGTCGGCGTGGTAGCCGGGGCGCAGGTGGCCGCGCTGCACGAGGCCCAGCGTGTCGGCCGTGTACGCGCTGCTGCTGCGGATGAACTGCGCCAGCGAGATCGCGCGCTCCTTCACCACGTACTGGTCGTACTTGCGCGCGAAGGTGCCGTAGGCGCGTGGATGGCCCAGCGACGAGTCGGACGAGGTCATGACCCACGGCCGCTTCATGAAGGCGCGCACATCGTCGTCGCTCATGTTGAACGAGGCGATCATCAGGTCACCGTCGCGCAGCACCGCGATGGCGGCGTCGACCGGGTCGGCGTTCGAGGCCTTGGCCACGTCGGCCAGCGTCTTGCCCACGTACTTCGTGCTGCCGGCCGAGAACAGGATGGCCTCGGGCCCGCCGCGCAGGCGCAGGTTCTCGCGCATGTCCTTGCGCAGGCGCTCCTGCTGCGCCGCGTCGTCGAAGCGCTGCAGCGTGGCCGCGCGGCCGCCTTCGTTGGCCCAGGGCGGCAGCAGCGCGGCCGAGAAGCGCGTGCTCGACGCGGTCCAGGGGTAGTGGTCGGCCGTGATGGCCAGGCCCGCGGCGCGCTCCTTCTCGATGCGCCGGATGATGTCGCCGCTCTGGCCCTGCACCGCCACGCCCAGCGCCTTGATGTGCGCCACATGCACCGGCAGCTTCGCCTCGTGGCCGATGCGGATCACCTCGTCGATCGAGCCCTTGAGGCCGACGTTGTACATCGACTCGTCGCGGATGTGGCTGTCGTACAGGCCGCCGTGCGCAGCCGCCACCTTCGCGAGGTCGATGACCTCCTCGGTCTTCGAGAAATTCTGCGGCGGGTAGAACAGGCCCGTCGACAGCCCGAGCGCGCCGTCGCACATCGCGCGGGCCAGGTGCTGCTTCATGGTGTCCATCTGCGCGGGCGTGGGGGCGCGGTTGGCCTCGCCGAGCTGGCTGATGCGCAGCGGCCCGAAGCCCGCATACATCGCGACGTTGGTGCCGACCGGCACGGCGCGCAGCTTCTGCGTCTGCGCCGCGATGTCGTAGCCGCCGAAGCCGTCGTTGCCGATCACGGCCGTGGTCACGCCCTGCGTGAGAAAGGGAATGTTCAGGCGCTTGCGCGCGTCGCTCGAGAGCAGGTCGGCGTCGGCGTGCGTGTGGGCGTCGATGAAGCCGGGCGCCACCACGAGGCCGGTGGCGTCGATGGTGCGGCGCGCGCTGAACTGCGCCGGCATGGCGCGGCCCGCGAACACGATGCGGTCGCCCGCGATGCCGACGTCGCCGACCACGGGCGTGTCGCTGTCGCCCGTGTAGACGGTGCCGCCGCGCAGCAGCAGGTCGAGCTCGACGGGGGCTTCAGCGGCGGTGGTGTGGAAGGGCGAGGCAAGGGCCGCGAGAACGGCCAGCGTGACGAGGGAGCGCTGCATGGGCGAACGGGAGGAGAGCGGGAGGAGCGGCCAGTTTAGGAGCCGCTCCCGCGCAGCCGTTAATTCCTTTTGCGGCACGCCCCATGACCGGAAGGCATGGGTGGTGCCGCGCGCCGCTCAGCGCGCCGTGATCTGCCCGAGCCCCAGTCGCGCGTAGACCGCGTCCGCCTGCCGCCGCAGCCGCAGCGATTCGGGCTGGCCGTTGAGCTGCTGCTGCAGCAGGCCCTGCGCGCCTGCGAGCGCGGACTCGGTGCCGGTGCGCACCAGCGCGTCGAGGTACAGCTGCTCGAACAGGTCGCGCTGCGCATGGCTGCCGCCGATCTCGATCATGCGCGGCAGCGCGATGCCCAGGCCCTCGACCGCACCCGCCACGTCGCCGTGCGCATGGGCCACGAGGCCGCGCGCGGCCGGCACGCACACGCGCTGCCACGCGGCGCGCGTGGACGCCGGCGCCGCGGGCGCGAAGGCCTCGATGTTGTGCAGCAGCACCTGCGCCTCGGGCCGGCCGGCGCGCGCGAGGCCGTAGAGGTACTGCAGGTCGAGGAAGGGCAGCACATGGTCGGCCTGGCGCTGCCGCAGGTGATCGGCCACGTCGTCCCAGCGCGCACCGACGTCGATGCCCGCCAGCTCGAGCCGCGCGAGCAGCGACACGGCGCCGATCTGGTCCTGCGAGTAGTCCTTCACCACGCCCCAGGCGTGCTCGTCGTACACCGCGAGCGCTTCGGCGTCGCGGCCCAGGTCGATGAGGAACAGCGCCACATGCCACCAGTTGTGCGTGACCATGAAGGAGTTGAGCCCGGTCCAGGTGTCGCTCACGCCCTGCATGAACGCCAGCCCTTCGGCCAGCCGGCCTTCGGTGAGCATCACGTGCGCCAGCGCATGGTGTGCCCAGGGCTCCTTGCGGCACAGGCCGATCGCGTGGCGCGCGCTGGCCTCGGCCTCGCGCAGCAGGTGGCACTGCTCGTAGCCGAAGGCCGCCATGCCGTGCACGTAGGGCACCTCGGCCGCGGCCGGCAGCGCCGCGAGCGCCAGCCGCAGCATGCCGGGGCAGTCGCCGGTGTTGAAGCAGTGGTACTGGCCCAGCTTCACCGACACCAGGTCGCGCGGATGCTCGCGCGCCTGCTCGGCGTGCAGCGCGATGGCGCGCCCGACGTCGCCGTCGGCCCAGGCCTGGACGGCGGCGATGTAGCGCTGCTCGCGCGGCGTGGCGCGGGCCGCACCGGCGCGGGCCTTGTCGAGGAAGGGCTGCGCGTTGGCCGCGGCCTCGCGCGATTCGGCGAACAGGTGCAGCGTCGCGCAGTAGGCCTGCACGATCGGGCTGGCATCGCGTTCGGCCAGCGCCAGAAGGTTCACGGCGCGCGCCTCGGTCGAGAGAAAGCCCATGACGAAGTCGTCGACCAAGGCGAGGCTGTCGGCGTCGTCGAGCGTGAGCGGATTGCCGAGGCTGTCGGCGGCGTGCGGGGTTCCGTGGGAGGGCATGGCGGCATGGTGCCACGCCCCCGGCGTCTTTCAAGTCCCTGTGAGACGCCCTAGACACCCGCCTGCTGGTGGCGGTACTCCTGCGTCTGGCCGCCGTAGCCGTAGGCCGCGGCGCGCGCATCGATCACATGGATGTACGAGACCTCGTGCAGGTCGGGCCGCAGCCGCGCCATGGCCGCGTGCACCTCGCGCAGGTAGCGCGCCTTCTCGGCCTTGGTGTTGGTCTCGTCGGTCACGCTGATGTCCAGGTGGAAGGCCGACTTGCCGAGTTCGGCCAGCGACTTGCCGCCGATGAACCAGCTGTCGGCGGCGATGTACTGCACCGTGACGGCGATGACCGGCAGCGCCTTGCCCAGCACGCTCTGCGTGAGCTCGGCGACCGTGTCGACGGTCTTGCGGGTGAGGGCGGCGTCAGGCTGGCCGGAGAGGTGGACGACGATGTGGGGCATGGTGGACTCCTTTTGCGTTGAAGAACGGGTGGTCGATGGGGTGATTGTGGGATTCCTCTCGTCATCGGAAAAGCGGGAAGATATGATGGAATCCATCGGATCAGCGAATGGATAGGCAGGCACCATGCAAGGCTTCGACCTCGAACAGTTGCGCACCCTGGTGGCGGTGGCCGACGCCGGCAGCCTCACGGCCGCGGCGCCGCGCGTGTACCTGTCGCAGTCCTCGGTGAGCGAGCAGATCCGCAAGCTCGAGGAGCGCGCCGGCCAGTCGCTGCTGACGCGCAGCAAGGCCGGCGTGGCGCCCACCGAGGCGGGCCTGCGGTTGCTGGGGCATGCGCGGCGCATCCTCGCGCTGAGCGACGAGGCCTTTCGCGACCTGCGCGGCGAAACGCTGCAGGGCGAGCTGCGGCTGGCCGTGACCGACTACTTCCGCCCCGGCGACCTCACCCGCCTGCTGGGCCGGCTCGGCGAGCGCTATCCGCAGGTGCGGCTGCACGTGACCATCCTGAAGAGCGACGCGCTGCGCACCGCCTACGCGCACGGCGATTTCGACGTGGGGCTGGCCATGAACATCGCGGGGGCCAATGCAGCCGCGGCCGGCAGCGGTGCCGTACTGCGGCGCGAATCGCTGGCCTGGCTCGGCGCGACCGGCCTGCGTCTCGTGCGCGGCGAGCCGGTGCGGCTGCTGGCGCTGCCCGACACCTGCTCGCTGCACCAGTTCACCGTGTCCCTGCTGCGCCGCCGCCGCGTGCCCTACGTGCTGGCGCACGTGGCATCAGGCGTGGCGGGCCTGCAGTCGGCCCTGGCCGCGGGCCTGGGCGTGGCCTGCCTCAACGAATCGGCGATCGGGGAAGGCCTCGCGCGGCTCGCGCCGCCCCACGGGCTGCCGGCGCTGCCGCGCGTGGCGTTCCAGTGGTTGCCTGCGCGGCGGGGCGAGACCGCGTTCGTGACGCGGGCGCGGGAGATGCTGTCGTTGCAGCTGGCCTGAAGGCCGTGCTCAGAGCTGCGGCCAGGGCCGCTGCACTTCCCGGATCTGCTCGAACGCGCGCGCCACGCGCAGCACGCCGAGGTCGTCGAAGCGTTGTCCCGCGATCTGCAACCCGATCGGCAAACCGCCGGCCGAGTAGCCGCAGTTCACCGACGCCGCCGGCTGCTCCGACATGTTGAACGGCACGGTGAAGCCGATGTGCTCCAGCGGCCGCAGCGGGTCGTTGGTGGGCGAGGGCGCCTCGGCCGCTGCCGGCATGTTGGGCGACACCGGCGAGATCACGTAGTCGAAGCGCGCGCAGGCGTTCACCGTGGTGACGCGCGTGGCGTGGAACTGGCTGAAACTGCGGAACACATGCTCGCCGCTGAACTCGGCGGCGCTCTCGGCCCATTCGCGGATGTAGGGCAGCACCTTGGCGCGCTGGTCGGGGCGCAGGGCCTTCAGGTCCACCAGCGAGCGCATGCGCCACAGATGGTCCATGCCGTCGAGCAGGGCCTGCGACATGAAGGGCTGCATGGGCTCGACCGTGGCGCCGGCCTTTTCGAACAGGCGCGCCGCCTGCTCGACCGCGGCCTGGATCTCGGGTTCCACTGCGAGGCCGCAGCCGGCGTCCAGCAGCAGGCCGATGCGCAGGCCGCGCAGGTGGTCGGGCGCGACGTCGAACGCGGCCCAGTCGATGTCCTGCGCGGGCAGGCTCATGCTGTCGCGCGCGTCAGGCCGGGCCAGCGCCTGCATCATGAGCGCGGCATCGCCGACGGTGCGCGTCATGGGGCCGGCGGCGCGGCCCATGTAGGGCGGGTCGATCGGGATGCGTCCCAGGCTGGGCTTGAGCGTGAAGATGCCGCACCAGCTGGCGGGCAGCCGCAGCGAGCCGCCGATGTCGGTGCCCAAGTGCAGCGGGCCGTAGCCTGCGGCGGCAGCCGCGCCGGCGCCGGCACTGGAACCGCCCGGCGTGCGGCGCAGGTCCCAGGGGTTGCGCGCCAGCGTGTGAAAGCTCGACAGCCCCGACGACAGCATGCCGTAGTCGGGCATGGTGGTCTTGCTGACGATGACCGCGCCGGCCTCCTTCAGGCGCGCGGCCGGCGGGGCGTCGGCCGCCGCGGGCATGAGGTCGACGGCGGCGGTGCCCGCGGGCAGCGGGTCGCCGCGCGTGGCGATGTTTTCCTTGATCGTGGTCGGCACGCCGTCGAGCGGGCCGCGCGCGTCGCCGCGCTGCCAGCGCTGCTCCGAGGCACGCGCCTGCTCCAGCGCGGCCTCGGGCCGGAACAGCCACGTGGCCTGCAGCCGGGGCTCGCAGTGCTCGATGCGCGCGATGACGGCGCGCGTCACCTCGACCGGCGACAGGCGCTTCTCGCGGTAGGCCGCAGACAGCTCCTGCGCCGACAGGTCGCTCAACAAAGGCAGGGAAGGGTCAGGCACTGCGGGGCTCATCCCCACGACAGGGCCGACAGGTCGTTCACGAAGATCGGGTTCTCTTTCCAGAGGCCCTTGACGTTCTTCTTGGCCACGGTCGGGAACTGCGGCTGGTAGAGGAAGCCGTTGGCCGCGTCGGTGGCCAGCAGCTTCTGCGCCTCGCCCAGCAGCTTGTTGCGCTCGGCCGCGTTGCCGGTGGACTTGATCTTGTCGAACAGCGTGTCGAAGGCCTTCGACTGGTAGCCCCAGTAGTAGTCGGGCTTGGCGTAGTTGCCCAGGTCGAAAGGCTCGACGTGCGAAATGATCGACAGGTCGTAGTCCTTGTTGCCGTAGGTGCCGCTGAGCCACTGCGCCCACTCGACGTTCTGGATCTTCACGTTGATGCCGATCTTGGCGAGCTGGGCCACGATGACTTCGCCGCCCTGGCGCGCGTACGGCGGCGGGGGCAGGGTCATGCGCAGTTCGAGCGGGGTCTTCACGCCGGCTTCGGCGAGCAGCTTCTTGGCCTTCTCGATGTCGAAGGGGTTGATGCCCGTGGTGTCGATGTAGCCCGCGGCGCCCGGCACGTAATGGCTGCCGATCGGCACGCCCAGGCCGTCGGCCGCGCCCTCGATGAACGCCTTGCGATCGATGGCCGCGAGGATCGCGCGGCGCACGCGCACGTCGTCGAGCGGCTTCTTCTTGTTGTTGATCGAGAGGATGGTCTTGGCGCGCGAACCGGCCAGGATGGTCTGGAACTGCGGGTTGTTGCGGAACTGCGGCACGGCGCGCGTGCCGATGCGCGTGAACACGTCCACGTCGCCCGAGAGCACGGCGGCGGCCTGCGCGGCGGTGTCCGAGATGAAGCGGAAGGTGACCTTGTTGATCTTGGCGACGGCGGGGGCGCGGAAGCCCTCCCACTTGCTCAGCGTGATCGACGAGCCCTTGGCCCAGTTGTCCAGCTTGTAGGGGCCGGTGCCGATCGGCTTGGTGGCGTTGCCCTCGGCGCTCTTGGGCTCGACGATGGCGGCCGTGGCCTGGCCCAGCACGAAGGGCAGGTCAGGGTCGATCTCCTTGTTGATGACCACGACCGTGTGCTCGTCGACCACCTGGGTGGCGAGGTTGGCGAAGGTGCGCTTGTCCTTGTTGGTGCTCTTTTCGCCGCCGGCGCGGTCGAACGCGAACTTGACGGTGGACGCGTTGAAGGGCTCGCCGTTCTGGAACTTCACGCCCTTGCGCAGCTTGAAGGTGTAGGTCTTCAGGTCGGGCGAGATTTCCCAGCTCTCGGCCAGCAGCGGCGTGACGCTGCCGTCGACGTTGATCTTGGTCAGCGTTTCCAGGATGTTGTACTGCACGACCTCGGCGATGGCGGCGGCGGCGCCGGTGGTCGGGTCCAGGCCCGGCGGCTCCAGGGCCATGCCGATCACGATGGCGTCCTTGCGGCCCTGCGCCATGCCGGCCAGCGGGGTGGCCAGGGCGACGGTGGCGCCGGCGGTGGTAAGGAGCGTGCGACGGTTCAACATACGGGGTGATCTCCGGAAAACGGTCAGTGTCGAATGACTGCTTCGGCGCGCACCGTGCCCCAGGGGGAAGCGCAGCGCCACGAAAGAAAGACACACAGCACGAAAGATGCCACGTGCAGCGAATCATTCTCTCGCAGCAGGCCCTCCGGTGCGCGCCGGCGCGGGCGGTTTTTCCTCGGGACGTTCCCGGATGGGCGAGCGATCTTGCGCGAAGCCAGGGCCTCGCGCCACCAGATGCTCATGACCGATTTGTCCGAGGGCCGGACCCTGGTTTTCAGGCCGCGCGCAGCGTGCCGCCTGGCGGCGTGTGCAGCACCGCCGACAGCAGGGTGCGGGTGTACGGATGCTGCGCGTGATGGAACAGCTCAGCCGGCGGCCCCTGCTCCACGATCTGGCCCTTGAACACCACGCACACGTCGTCGCACAGGTGGTTGACCACCGCGAGATCGTGGCTGATGAGCAAATAGCTGATGCCGAACTGCTGCTGCAGGTCCTGCATGAGGTTGAGCACCTGGGCCTGCACGGACACGTCAAGTGCGCTCACGGGTTCGTCGGCGACGATGAGCTTGGGGCGCGTGATGAGCGCACGTGCGATGGCGATGCGCTGGCGTTGGCCGCCGGAGAACTCGTGCGGGTACTTGTCGAGGTCGGTGGTGCGCAGGCCGACGGCCGCGAGCGCTTCGGCGGCGCGTTCGCGCTGCTCGGCGCGGCGCGTTTCGGCGAGTGCTTCGAGCGGCTCGGCGACGATGCGCGCCACGGTCTGGCGCGGATCGAGCGAGCCGTACGGGTCCTGGAAGACCATCTGGAAGTCGCGCCGCGCGGTGCGCAGCTCGGCCTTCGAGAGCGCGTGCAGGTTGCGGCCTTCGAGCGCGACGCTGCCCGAGGTGGGCGTGTCCAGCGCCATCACGAGGCGCGCGATGGTCGACTTGCCCGAACCCGATTCGCCGACGATACCCACGCTCTTGCCGGCTTGCATCTCGAAGCTCACGCCATTGAGCGCCTTCACGGTGGGCGGCGGGCCGAAGAGCTTTTCGCGCGGCAAGGCGTAATGCCGCACGAGGTCGGTCACCTGCAACAACGGGGTCGATGGATTCATGGCGCAACAGCCTGCGCGGCTGCAATTTCTTCGAGACGCATGCAGCGCACCGCGTGGTCCGGCGGCAGCACCGTGGCGGACGGCCGCTTGGTGTGGCAGGCGTCGACTGTGTAGGCGCAGCGGCCTGCGAACGGGCAGCCCGGTGGCAGGTCGACCAGCTCGGGCACGCTGCCGCGGATGGTGGCCAGGCGCAGGCCGCGCGGTGCACCGATGGCGGGGCGCGCGGCGAACAGGCCTTGCGTGTAGGGGTGGGCGCGCTTGGCGAACACGGCGTCGGTGGGGCCGCTCTCGACCACGCTGCCGCCGTACATCACGAGCATCTTCGAGACCGTCTGCGAGATCACGCCGAGGTCGTGCGAGATCAGGATGAGCGCCATGCCGCGCTCGGCCACGAGGCCCTGGATGAGCTCCAGGATCTGCTTCTGGATCGTCACGTCGAGCGCAGTGGTGGGCTCGTCGGCGATCAGCAGGTCGGGGCCGCAGGCCAGCGCCATCGCGATGCCGATGCGCTGGCGTTGCCCGCCCGAGAACTGGTGCGGGTAGGCATCGAGGCGCGAGGCGGCGTCGGGAATGCCGACGCGGTCGAGCAGCGCGAGCACTTCCTTGCGCGCCTCGGCTTTCGAGAGGCCGCGGTGCAGCCGCAGCGGTTCACCGACCTGGCGCACGATGGTGTGCACCGGGTTCAGCGCCGTCATCGGCTCCTGGAAGATCATGCCGATGCGGTTGCCGCGGATCTGGCACATGTCTTTCTCGTCGCGCCCGACCAGCTCGGTGCCATCGAAGCGGATGCTGCCCGTGACCTTCGCGGTGGACGGCAGCAGGCCCATGAGCGACATGACGGTGATCGACTTGCCGCAGCCCGACTCGCCGACGATGCCCAGCGTTTCGCCGCGCTCCAGCGAGAAGGAAACGCCGCGCACGGCTTCGGCCGGCCCGCGTTGCGTCTGCAGGCCGATGTGGAGGTCGTTGACTTCGAGAAGCGCCATGGCGTGCTTGTTTACCTCGCGCGCGCCAGGCGCGGATCGAGCAGGTCGCGCAGGCCGTCGCCCATCAGGTTCAGGCCGAGCACCGCGAGGGCGATGGCCATGCCGGGGAACACCGCGAGCAGCGGCTGCTGGAACATGAGGGTCTGGGCTTCACTGAGCATGCGGCCCCACGAGGGCTGCGGCGGTTGCGTGCCGAGGCCGAGGTACGACAGCGCCGCCTCGGCCAGGATGGCGATGGCGAAGCGGATCGTGATCTGCACGATGAGCACGGCCGAGATGTTGGGCAGCACATGCTGCATCGTGATCGCGAAGCTGCCCTTGCCGCAGGCGCGTGCGGCGGCGACGTATTCGCGTGACCAGATCGCGTTGGCCGAGGCGCGCGTGATGCGCGCAAACGTCGGGATGTTGTAGATGCCGATCGCGATGATGGCGTTGACGATGCCAGCGCCGAACACGGCCGTCATCATGATGGCCGAGAGGATGGCGGGGAAGGCCAGCGTGAAGTCCGACAGGCGCATCACCGCTTCTTCGACCCAGCCGCGTCTCGCGGCAGCGAGCAGTCCCAGCGCCGTGCCGACCACGAGGCCGATGCCTACGGCGATCACGCCGACGAGGATGGACGCGCGTGCGCCCACGAGCAGCAGCGAGGCCACATCGCGCCCGAAGGCGTCGGTGCCGAGCCAGTGCGTGGCCGAGGGCCCCTGCATCTTGTTCGCCATGTCCATCGCGTAGGGCGACCAGGGCGTCCAGACCAGGGAGAGCACGGCAGCGATCAGCAGCAGCAGGCTCAGCACGCCGCCGATCGCAAAGCTACGGTGGTGCAGGGCGCGGCGCCAGAAGCCCGGCACCTTGAGCGCGACGGCGCTGGGAACGGTGGTCGTGCTCATACGTCGCTCGCCTTGATGCGCGGGTCGATCACGGCATAGAGCACATCGACCACGAAGTTCACGATGACCACCATGGCCGCGAGCAGCATCACGCAGTTGCGCACCACGATCAGGTCGCGGTTGCTGATGGCCTGGAAGATCAGGCGGCCCAGCCCGGGCAGGTAGAACACGTTCTCCACCACGATGGTGCCGGCCAGCAGCTCGGAGAACTGCATGCCCATGACGGTGATGACGGGGATCATCGCGTTGCGCAGCACATGGGTCCACAGCACCATGCGCTGCGACACGCCCTTGGCGCGCGCGGTGCGCACGAAGTCTTCGCGCATGACCTCGAGCACGGCGGAGCGCGTGATGCGCGCGAGGATGGCCGCTTGCACCACGGCCAGCGAGAGCGCCGGCAGCAGCAGCGATTTCAATCCCGCGAAGATGCCTTCACCCCAGCCCTCGAAGCCGCCCGCAGAGAACCACTGCAGCTGCACCGAGAACACAAGGATCAGCAGGATCGCGAACCAGAAGTTGGGGATGGCGATACCGACCTGCGCCATGCCCATGAGGCCGACGTCGCCCAGCTTGTTGTGGCGTGCCGCGGCCGTCACGCCCACGAGCAGGGCGATGACGACGGTCAGGGCCATCGCCATCACGGCCAGTGGCACGGTGAGGGCCAGGCGTTCCAGGATCAGGTCGACGACGGGCGAGCTGTAGGCGTAGCTGTCACCGAGGTTGCCGGTGAGCAGGCCGCCGATCCAGTGCCAGTAGCGGGCCCAGGCGGGCTGGTCGAGGCCGAGCTTGGTGGCCAGGGCGGCGACGGCGTCGGGCGAGGCGTCGGGGCCCATGAGCATCTGCGCGGCGTTGCCGGGCAGGATCTCGAGGACGAGGAAAACGATGACCGAGGCGCCGATCAGGGTGCCGATCAGCGTGGCGATGCGCTTGAATAGAAACAGACTCATGGGGCGGGCCGCAGCATAACTGACTGGTGCAACAACCGTGCCTCGACTGTGAACTTTGTCGCTCCTCGCCGGACCGCCCTGACGCTGGCGGGGGCTCCGCAGGGTCTGCTGGGAGGCCTTCGCTCGGTCCGCCGATAATCGGGGGATGGCCCTCATGATCACCGACGAATGCATCAACTGCGATGTCTGCGAGCCCGAGTGCCCGAACGATGCGATCTACATGGGCGCCGAGTTCTACGAGATCGATCCGCACAAGTGCACCGAATGCGTCGGCCACTTCGATGAGCCGCAGTGCGTGCAGATCTGCCCGGTGGCCTGCATCCCGGTGAACCCGGCGCATGTGGAGTCCCGCGAGACGCTGATGCAGAAGTACGTGCGCCTCACGGCGGACAAGGCGGCAGCGCCAGCTTCGGATGCCGCCTCGCCGTCGTCGTCAGCCGGCGCCCTCTGAGCCGGGTTTCTTCTTCTTTTTCTTCTTGCCTGTGTCCTTCGGCGCCTCGTCGCCGGTCGAAGGACTGTTGAAGCGCGCGCTCGTCGGGCGGGGCTCGGCCGTGTGCTTGCGCTGGCGGGCCTGGGCGGCTTGTTCGGCGGGCGTGAGCGGTTGCGCGCCTGAGGCGAAGCGCCCCGCATCGAAGGTCGTTGGATTGCGCCGGCCGAGCGCCTCCCGCGCCTGCGACTCCCGGTGGCGTGCCAGCCGACCTGCGCTGTGTTCGTTGCGGCGCGTGGCGTCTTCCGACGCCCTGCGGTCCGCATCGCTGCGCCGGTCGTCCACCTTCACGGTCCGCCCGCCTTCGCACGGCTGGTCGGAGTAGGTGTTGCCGCATCGCCAGGTCTGGGCTGAAGCGCCCATGGATACGGTAGCCAGTGCTATTGAAAACATAGCGATTGCCGCCGTGCCGGCGGTCTTCTTGTTCTTCGTCGTCGTTCTTCTTTTTCTCATTTTTTGTTTGCTCTCCCTCCCTGCACTCCCGTGGCCGGCTAGGTGGCGGCAGGCGTCGTGCCTCCGTCGCCGGGCTCCCGCCTCGGCGGCTTGGGCCGCGGCGGTTTGCTCGTGTGAATCATCAGCGTGGCTTTTTCCATCTCGCCGGCCACCAGCGCGGGGGCGGCATGCAGGGTGCGCACGATGGCGTCTTCGATCGCTTCACGTTGTTCCTTGAGCGGCTTCTTGAGCACCCAGTTGACCACCTCCGACTTCACGCCGGGATGGCCGATGCCCAGGCGCAGGCGCCAGTAGTCGCCGGTGCCGAGCTGGGCGTGGATGTCGCGCAGGCCGTTGTGGCCCGCATGGCTGCCGCCGAACTTGAGCTTGGCCTGGCCGGGCACCACGTCGAGTTCGTCGTGCACCACGAGGATTTCGTCGGGGGCGATCTTGAAGAAGCGCGCCAGCGCGGCCACCGACTTGCCCGACAGGTTCATGAAGGTCTGCGGCTCCAGCAACCAGATGCTCTGGCCGCCGATGTTCGCGCGTGCCGCAAGGCCGTGGTAGCCGCGCTCGGGCACGAGGTTGAGCTTCCAGTCGCGCGCAAGGGCGTCGATCCACCAGAAGCCGGCGTTGTGGCGCGTGGCTTCGTACTCAGGGCCCGGGTTTCCGAGGCCGACAAACAGCTTGATCATGGCGGGAATTATCTCGCCGCCCCCCAAAGCAAAAGGCCCGCACGAGGCGGGCCTTCTGTTCGCGGACGGAAAGAAAGAGGATTACTTCTTCTTGGCCGTCTTGGCGGCGGGCTTGCCAGCGGCAGCAGCAGCGCCTTCGGCAGCAGCGCCTTCGGCAGCGGGTGCGGGCTCTTCCGAGACCAGCGGCGGCACGGCCGACACGATGACGGGGTTGGTCTTGCCGTGGCTCACGAACTTCACGCCCTTGGGCAGCTTGATGTCGTTGACGTGCAGCGTGGCGTTCTTCTTCAGGCCCGAGAGGTCGATCTCGATGAATTCAGGCAGATCGCTGGGCAGGCAGTTGATTTCCAGCTCGGTCATCACGTGGTTCACGAGGTTGTGATCCAGCTTGACGGCGTCGGACTCTTCTTCACCCTTGAAGTGAAGCGGCACCTTCATGTTCATGCGGGTCTTGGCATCGACGCGTTGGAAGTCGATGTGTTGCACCAGCTGGCGGAACGGGTGGTATTGCACGTCGCGCAGCAGCACCTTGGTGACGGCGCCGGCGAGGTCCATTTCGAGGATCGACGAGTGGAAGGCTTCCTTCTTCAGGGCGTGCCACAGCGCGTTGTGATCGATTTCGATCAGTTGCGGCTGGGTGTCACCACCGTAGACGATGCCCGGGGTCTTGCCCGTGATGCGGAGACGGCGGCTCGCACCCGTGCCCTGCTTTGCGCGCTCATAAGCGACGAATTTCATAACTAGCTCCTGTGAGAGTCCACCGCGACCAGTGCGACTCCGGTTCAAAAAGGCCTCCGAAGGAGGCCTGCTTTTTCGCTCTCAGCTCAGAACAGGTTGTCCTGGTCCGAGAACAAACTCATCACCGACTCGCCCTTGGCAATACGCTGGATCGTTTCGGCGATCAGCGGTGCCACGGAGAGCTGGCGGATCTTTCCGCACGCGACGGCCGCATCGGAAAGAGGGATGGTGTTGGTGACGACCACTTCGTCCAGGGCCGTGCCCTTGGAGAGGCGCTCGATGGCCGGGCCCGAGAAGATCGGGTGCGTGCAGTAGGCGTACACGCTCTTGGCGCCGCGCTCTTTCAGCACTTCGGCCGCTTTGACCAGCGTGCCGGCCGTGTCGATCATGTCGTCCATGATCACGCAGTTGCGGCCGTCGATCTCGCCGATCACGTTCATGACTTCGCTGACGTTGGCCTTCGGGCGGCGCTTGTCGATGATGGCGAGGTCGCAGTTCAGTTGCTTGGCCAGCGCACGGGCGCGCACCACGCCGCCGACGTCGGGCGAAACCACGATCAGGTCTTCGTAGTTCTTCTGGCGCAGGTCGCCCAGCAGCACGGGCGAGGCGTAGATGTTGTCGACCGGAATGTCGAAGAAGCCCTGGATCTGGTCGGCGTGCAGGTCCATGGTGAGCACGCGCTCGACGCCCACGGTTTCCAGCAGGTTGGCGACCACCTTGGCCGAGATCGGCACGCGGCTCGAGCGCGGGCGGCGGTCCTGGCGGGCGTAGCCGAAGTAGGGAATCACGGCGCTGATCCGTTCGGCCGAGGCGCGCTTGAGCGCGTCGACCATGATCAGCAGTTCCATCAGGTTTTCGTTGGTCGGCGCGCAGGTCGACTGCACCACGAACACGTCACGGGCACGGACGTTCTGATTGATCTCGACGGTGACTTCGCCGTCGGAGAAGCGACCGACGCGTGCGGCGCCCAGCGAGGTGCCGAGGTTGTGCGCGATTTCTGCAGCAAGGCCGGGATTGGCGTTGCCGGTGAAAACCAAAAAGTCAGGGTGATTGGCCTGCATGAGCGCGTCCGGGCAGTGCAAATGGGCTTGCGGGAAAGCCGCCAAAGGTTTCGAGTCGTGGCGGCCTGTGTGGGCCGCCGATTATTGCAGCCGGTGGACTGCAAAAGAAGCACTGCGGCCATCAGGCCGCAGTTTGAGAGATTTGGCAGGGGAGAAAGGATTCGAACCTTTGCATGCTGGAATCAAAATCCAGTGCCTTAACCAGCTTGGCGACTCCCCTACACAGGTTGATGGTTTGCACCATCCACCGATATATGTCGCATCGAACCGCAGAGCGTTCCGATTATCTCTTCAGGCTGCCCATCCCCAGAGTGGATGAACTGCCAGATTGTCGCATTGTCGAACCTGCCATCCCCGGGGGGCTTCGAGCAGTTCCGCTTCCTGCGGCAATTGCGGCATCTTCGCGAACACCGAACTTCCGGAGCCGGTCATCCGGGCCTTCAATCCTTGCAGTCCGAGCCATTCGATGGCGTCGGTGACTGCGGGGCAAAGCCGTTGGGCAACCGGCTGCAGGTCGTTGTGACCGAAGTCGTAAACCCCGTTACCGAGGTTTGTGGCTTCTAGCTGTTCGCTATCTGCAGCAAAGCCTGAGATTATAGCAACAGGAGTTGCCCGTTCCAAATCATCCGCAGAAAAAATTAATCGGGTATCGAGTCCCTCGGGTGGCTTGGCCACCACGAAGCGTGCCGGCGGCAGGTTCACGGGGGTGATTTCCTCGCCGATGCCCTCGACCCAGGCGTTGCGTCCGCCGAGGAAGAAAGGCACATCCGCACCCAGCTTCAGCCCGATCTGCGCCAGGCGCGACAGCGGCAGGTTCAGGTTCCAGAGGCGGTTGAGCGCGAGCAGGCAGGTGGCCGCGTCCGACGACCCTCCGCCCATGCCCGCCTGCGCCGGCACGTGCTTGGCGATGCCGATGTGCGCGCCCTGGCCGGGCGCGGCATGCGCCTGCAGCGCACGGGCGGCGCGCAGCACGAGGTCGTCGGCCGGCAGCGGCGTGGTGAGGTCTTCGCGGCTCAGTTGGCCATCGTTGCGCAGCTCGACGTGCAGCGTGTCGCACCAGTCGATCAGCATGAAGACCGACTGCAGCAGGTGATAGCCGTCGTCGCGCCGCCCGGTGATGTGCAGGAACAGGTTCAGCTTGGCCGGCGCGGGAAGGTCGTAGATCGCCTTCATGAGCGTTCGAACACGATGCGCAGGTCTGCCCGGGGCGCCGGAGATTCGCGCGTGGCCTGCAGGCGGCCGTTCGACAGCTGGCCCAGGTCGGCGCGCCAGCCGGGCACGGGGTCGGCGCGGCCGTCGAGCCAGCCGAACAGGGCGCCCACCGGAATGGCGGCGCCGGTGGCGGCTTCGATCAGCGCGTCGACGGAGTCGTAGCGGCGGGTCTCGCTGCCGTTCTTCAGCAGGGCTTCACCCGGCGCCCAGTGCAGTTGCGCGAGCGTGCTGCCGATGGGCGTGGTCAGCGTCAGGTCGCCGGTTTCGGCCGAGCCGCGCAGCTCGAACAGGGCGGCAAAGGTCTGGACCGGTTCGCTGTCGATGCGCAGCGACATGCGCCCGCTCCAGCTGGCCGATCGCCCGGGCGCGGCTGTCGGGCCGCCCGAGAGCTGGGCGCAGCCCGCGAGCCACAGCAGCAGTGCACCGCCGCCCGTGCCCAGCGCCGCGCGGCGGGTGAAGGACCCATCGCCCCGCGCGGGAGCCGTGTGCGTGATCGATGCCATTCAGGGTTTGACGCGCAGGCGCTTGAGGGTTTCCTGCAGCGTCTCGTTCTCGGCGTCGGTCAGCAGCGATTCTTTCCAGATCGCGACGGCGCGGTCCTTCTGGCCGACCGACCACAGGACTTCGCCGAAGTGCGCGCCGATCTCGGGGTCGGGCCGCGTCTTGTAGGCCGCCTCGAGGATGCGGATCGCCTCCGCCGTGTTGCCGAGCCGGAACTCGACCCAGCCCAGGCTGTCGGCAATGAACGGGTCTTCGGGCGCGAGCTGCACGGCCTTCTGGATGAGCGTGCGGGCCTCGTCGAGCCGGATCTTGCGATCGGCAAAGGAGTAGCCCAGCGCGTTGTAGGCATTCTGGCTCTCGGGCTTGAGCGTCATCAGGCGGCGCAGCAGCCGCTCCATGTCGTCCAGGCGATTGAGCTTCTCGGCCATCATGGCCTGGTCGTAGACGAGGTCGCCGTCGTCCGGCGCGGCGGCCGAGGCCTGGGCCAGCAGGTCGTAGGCGGCCTGGTATTGCTTGGCTTCGCGCAGCAGCTGGGTTTCGGCCAGCAGTTTCTGCTTGCGTTCCTCCGCCGTACGCTCGGGCAGCGCGCGCAGCAGCTCGCGGGCTTGGGGCAGCTTGCCCTGCTTCGCGAGCAGGCTGGCGCGGCGACCCTGGATGGCGCTCTGGTTGTCAGTGCTGTCGATGCGCGTGATCCAGCGGTCGGCCGCCTGGAAATCCTTGCGCCGCTCGGCCAGCTGCGAGAGCACGAGATACGCCTGCGTCAGCCCGCGCTTGCGGTCCGCGACGTCACCGGCGTCCTGGCTCTGGCCCGGCGCTGTCATCAGGTCGACGTAGCGCTTGAGCGAGGTTTCGGCCGCCGCTTCCTGGCGGGCCTGCATCTGCAGGCTGCCGAGCAGCAGCCAGGGCTCCGCGAGCTCGGGGCGCGCGGCGGTCAGGGTCTGCAACTGCGTGGTGGCGTCGCTGAAGCGGCGGTTCTCGACCAGCGTGCGTGCGTACGCGATGCGCAGGTCGGGCGAGGCCTTGGGGTTGTTGGCGAGGTAGCGCGTGACGATCGGCTCGGCCAGCGGCTGGCCCGGGTCGATGAGCTCGAGCGCCAGCGCCGAGGGCGCCTCGGACGACGGATCGATGGCCTGCCCCTTGCGCGCGGCATCCAGCGCCCCCGAGGGGTCGCCGGCGTTCAGGCGCAGCCGGCCCACGGTGGCCCAGGCCAGTCCGCCGGTGGTCGGGCTCTTGAGTTCATCGACCAGCGCCTGCTCGACCACCGAGGCGGCCAGCTTCTTGTCGGCGGCGCGGCCGTAGGTGCGCGCGATCACCGCCATCAGCAGGGGGCGTTCGATCTGCGAGGTGGCGGCCACTTCGGCGCGCAGCGGTTCGACGGTTTCGCTGATGCGGTTCAGTGCGATCAGGATCTGCAACTCGATGCGCCGGGCATCGCGCGAATTGGGCAGTGCTTCCTGCCAGGCGCGCGCCGCGGAAATGGCGGCGTCGCCGGAGCGCGACTGCAGCGCGATTTCGACCGCGCGCTGGAACAGCTTGCCGTCGCGCAGGCGTCGGGCCGCGTCGAGCACGAGCGAATAGCCGGAGCCGGGGTCGCCGGAGCGGGCGGTGATCTCGCCCATGAGAATTTCATAGAACAGGTCGGCCGTCAGCGCCGACGGCTGCGCGGCTTCGGCGGCCGGCTTGGCTGCCGCAGGGGTCGTCCGGGGGCGCACCGGCGGCTTCGGCGGTGCCGTGCGCTCGATGACGGGAGGCGGGTTGCCGGCGGCGGTGGGTTCAAGAGACTGTGCGTGCGTTGTGTAGGCAAGCAGCACGAGAGACGCGGCCGCCGCAAGGCGGTGACGGCGGGGCGATGGGTTCATCTGACCATAATAATCCAGCCATTTGAACGAGCGCCGCATGGGGCTTCGTCGCTGCCGGAGTTTTACTTTTCATGCCTGAACTACCCGAAGTCGAGGTCACCCGGCGCGGCTTTGCCGATCGCATCGCCGGCGCGCGCATCGAGTCCGTGCGCATCGGCAAGCCGCTGCGCTGGGCGCTGATGGTGGTGCCGCAGGCGCTGGTCGGGCGCCGCGTGCGCGAGGTGCGCCGTCGCGGCAAGTACCTGCTCATCGACCTGGACCGCGGGCTGCTGCTGCTGCACCTGGGCATGTCGGGCAGCCTGCGCTTCGACATCCACCTGCCGGAGCCCGGCGTGCACGACCACTTCGATCTGGTCACCGAACTCGGGACCCTGCGGCTGAACGACCCGCGCCGCTTCGGCGCCGTGGTCTACGTGGACGATGAAGAGGCGCCCTGGGCCCTCAAGCTGCTCGGCGGACTGGGCATGGAGCCGCTGGGCGATGCCTTCGACCTCGACGCCTTCCATGCCGGGCTGAAGAAACGCCGCACGGCCATCAAGCAGGTGCTGCTCGCGGGCGACGTGGTGGTGGGCGTGGGCAACATCTACGCGTCGGAGGCGCTGTTCATCGCCGGCATCCGCCCGACCCTGTCGGCCGCGCGCATCAGCCGGCCGCGCGCGGCGAAGCTGCATGCGGCGGTGCGGGACATCCTGGCGCGGGCGGTGGAGAAGGGCGGCAGCACCTTGCGCGACTTCTCGAACGTGGACGGGCAAAGTGGCTACTTCCAGCTCGAAGCGACCGTCTACGGCCGCGCGGGCGAGCCGTGCCGGGTGTGCGGCACGCCGATCCGGCAACTGAAACAGGGGCAGCGCTCTACTTATTACTGCCCCCATTGCCAGAAATCCTAGGGAAGGCGGGCCCCGTGGCGGCTGCTTCGGGGCAAACTCCTGCCGGTACCCCGTTCGCCATGCGGCGATGTTATATTTGTAAATTCTTACTTACATCTTTCCCTTGAGCCGCTCTTTCAACCAACAGCTCGATCAGCACGGCGCCTGGCGGAGCAACTTCGCCCGCCGCCTTCAGTGGCTGTCCCGTTGGCTGACCGACAACGAGCTGCTCGACCAGGCCGTGGCCGAACGGCTGCGCGCCCTCGAAGACCAGATCCGCACCAGCAAGGTCATGGTGGCCTTCGTGGCCGAGTTCTCGCGCGGCAAGTCGGAACTGATCAACGCGATCTTCTTTGCCGGCTACGGCCGGCGGATCATGCCGGCCAGCGCCGGGCGCACCACGATGTGCCCGACCGAGCTGGGCTACGACGCCGCACTGGCGCCCAAGCTGCGCCTGCTGCCCATCGAAACCCGCCTGGAGCCGCACTCGCTCGCCCACTGGCGCGAGCGGCCCACGCGCTGGACCGAGTTGCCCATCGAGGTGGGCGACGCCGAGCAACTGGCCCGCGCCATGGGCAAGGTGGCCGAAGTCCGCTGGGTGAGCAAGGACGAAGCCCGCGCGCTCGGCTTCTGGAACCCCGAGACGCCCGACGACAACCCGGTGCAGGACGCCGAAGGCCGCGTCGAGATTCCCCGCTGGCGCCATGCGGTGCTGAACATGCCGCATCCGCTGCTCGAGCAGGGCCTCGTGATCCTCGACACGCCCGGCCTGAATGCGATCGGTGCCGAGCCCGAACTCACCGTGAGCCTGATCCCGCAGGCGCATGCCGTGGTCTTCATCCTGGGCGCCGAAACCGGCGTGACCCGCTCTGACCTGTCGATCTGGCGCGAGCACCTGATCACCGGCGACGACAGCCACGACACGCGCTTCGTGGTGCTCAACAAGATCGACACGCTGTGGGACACGCTGAGCACCCCGACGCAGATCGCGCAGCAGATCGAGCGCCAGCGCGAAGGCGCGGCCCGGCTGCTCGAGGTGCCGCTGGCGCAGGTGCTGCCGGTGTCGGCGCAGAAGGGCCTGCAGGCCAAGATCGGTCACGACGCGGCCCTGCTAGACGCCAGCCGGCTGCCGGCGCTCGAGGCGCTGCTCGGCGAAGGCGTGCTCGGCAAGCGCGAAACCATGCTGCGGCTCGCGGTCGACGCCGGCATGACCGCGCTGCGCACCGAGGCCGAGCGCCTGCTGAAGGTGCGCCAGCGCGACCTGTCGGAGCAGGCGCTCGAACTGCAGGGCCTGCGCGGCAAGAACGTGTCGGTGATCCGCCACATGCGTGCGCGCATCGACCAGGAACATGCCGAATTCGAGGGCAGCAACACCCGCATCCTGGCGCTGCGCTCGGTACAGGGCAAGCTGCTGCGCGAGGTGTACGCGGTGCTCGGGCGCACGGCGCTCAAGGCCGACATGGTCAAGCTGGCCGCGGCGCTCAAGCGCCCCGGCGTCAAGTTCAACGTGCGCAAGGTGTACGGCGAAACCTTCGATGCGCTGCGCAACAACTTGCGCGAAGTGCAGGCGACCACGGCCGAGATCCAGTCGATGCTGCACGCCACCTTCCGCCAGCTCAACGCCGAGCAGGGCTTCACGCTGCAGGCGCCGGCCGAGCCCGACCTGAGCGGCTTCGAGCAGGAGCTGGGCCAGATCGAGCGCAGCCACATCCACTACCTGGGCGTGGGCAACCTGATCAAGCTCGCGCAGGCCGACTTCTGCGACAAGCTGGTGCGCGCGCTGGCCAGCCGGCTGCGGCTCGTCAACGAGGCCGCCATGACCGAGGTCGAGCGCTGGAGCAAGGGCGCCAGCGCGCAGATCGATGCGCAGCTCAAGGAGCGCCGCCGCAATTTCAGCAAGCGCATCGAGGCGATCGAACGCATCCAGAATGCCGCAGGCAGCCTTGACGACCGGTTGGCCGAGATCGCCGCGCAAGAAAGCCACCTGGCCGCGCTGCAGGAGCGGCTGCACGAGTTCACCTCGCTGATCGCGCAGCACGGCAGCCAGCCGCCTGTCGCGGCCCCCGCCATCGCGGGCGAGCAACTGCGTGCGGCCTGAGCGCACCGCCGCGCGGGCGGCCGTCTCCCCACCTCCGCCGCTGCCTCCGGAATTCGCCGCACAGATCGTGCGCTGGCAGCGCAGCCACGGGCGCAGTGAGCTTCCGTGGCAGAACACGCGCGATCCGTACCGCGTCTGGCTCTCGGAAGTGATGCTCCAGCAGACCCAGGTCACGACCGTGTTGGGCTACTTCGCACGCTTTCTCGAACGTTTTCCCGACGTGGCGGCGCTGGCCGCCGGCACCGAGGACGAGGTGTTCGGCCTGTGGAGCGGGTTGGGCTACTACAGCCGCGCGCGCAATATGCACCGCTGCGCGCAGGAGGTGGTCGCGCGCTTCGGCGGCGCCTTTCCACACACCGCCGCCGAACTCGTGACCCTGCCCGGCATCGGTCGTTCGACGGCGGCCGCGATTGCGGCCTTCTGTTTCGGCGAGCGCGTGGCGATCCTCGACGGCAACGTGAAGCGCGTGCTGACGCGCGTGCTCGGCTTCGACGGCGACATGTCGTCGTCGGCGCAGGAGCGCGCGCTGTGGGACCTCGCCACGCAACTGCTGCCGCCAGAAGGCCAGCGCGAGGCGGTGGCGAGCTACACGCAGGGTCTGATGGACCTGGGCGCCACGGTCTGCCTGCCGCGCAAGCCCAGCTGCATGATCTGCCCGGTGAACGCGAGCTGCGTGGGCCTGCGCCAGGGCGCGCCCGAGCGCTACCCGGTGAAGACGCGCAAGCTCAAGCGCAGCGCCCAGTCGCTGTGGGTGCTGCTGGCGCGCGACGCGCAAGGGCGCGTGTGGCTGGAGAAGCGGCCCGCCAAGGGCATCTGGGCGGGGCTGCATTGCCTGCCGGTGTTCGACAGCCACGACGACCTGCTCGCGGCCCTGCCGTCGGGCGCGGCGCACGACACGCAGGAACTGCCGCCCTTCGTGCACGTGCTGACCCACAAGGACCTGCACCTGCACCCCGTGCTGCTGCAGGGCGTCCAGCCGCAATGCGAGGGCGCACGCTGGGTCGAGGCGCAGGAGTGGAGTCGGCTGGGGCTGCCCGCCCCGATGCGCAAGCTGCTGGAAACCGCCGAGGCCTGAACGGCCTCCGCCCTCAGGCGTCGAGTTCGCGGTGGCGCTTGAGCGCGCCCCAGCGGGCACCGAAGGCGCGTGCCAGCTGCTCGACCAGGAACACCGACCGGTGCTGCCCGCCCGTGCAGCCGATGGCCACCGTCACGTAGCTGCGGTGGTCGCGCGCCAGTGCGTCGAGCCAGTGCGTCAGGAACTGCTCGATGTCGTCGAACATGCGCGCCACGTCATCGTGCTCGCGCAGCCATTCGATCACCGGCTCGTCGCGGCCCGTCAGCGCGCGCAGCGCCGGCACGTAGTGCGGGTTGGGCAGCATGCGCACGTCGAACACGTAGTCCGCATCGAGCGGCACGCCGCGCTTGAAGGCGAACGACTCGAACACCAGCGTCAGCGCGTTCTGCGGCGCCGAGATCAGCCCCTTGATGTAGCTCTGCAGCTGCGCGGGGCGGATGAGGCTGGTGTCGATCACGTCGGCGCCGTCGCGCAGGTCGGCCAGCAGTTCGCGTTCGAGTTCGATGGCTTGCACCAGCACGCGATGCTGTTCGGGTACGTCGGTGCGGCTTTCCTGGCGCGAGAGCGGATGGCGCCGGCGTGTTTCCGAATAGCGGCGCAGCAGCGCGTCGGTCGTCGCGTCGAGGAACAGCGAGCGCAGCGAGACGCCGTCGGCGCGCAGTGCTTCGAGCTGCTGCGGCACGATCGGCAGCGACACGCCGCTGCGCACGTCCATCGCGATCGCCACGCGCGTGGCCTGCTGTTCGTGCTGCAGCGCGATGAAGGCCGTGAGCAACTCGGGCGGCAGGTTGTCGACGCAGTAGTAGCCGGCGTCTTCCAGCGCGTGCAGCGCCACCGACTTGCCGGAGCCCGACATGCCGGTGATGAGGACGAGGTCGAGGTTCATGTTCATGGGGCGGTCGCCGGCGTTTTGTGGCCGAGCATTTCGCGCGCGTGGGCCAGCGAGGTGGCCGACACCTTTTCGCCGCCCAGCATGCGGGCGATTTCGCGCGCGCGGTCGTCGGCTGCCAGGCGCGACACGCCGCTTTCGGTGCGCGGGCCGTCCGTGCCGGCCGCCGTCGTCTGGCGCTTGGCGACCACGAGGTGGTGGTCGGCGCAGGCCGCCACTTGGGGCAGGTGGGTCACGGCGAGCACCTGGCGGTCCCGGCCGAGCTGTTTCATGAGGCGGCCCACGGTCTCGGCGACGGCGCCGCCCACGCCTGCATCGACCTCGTCGAAGATCAGCGTCTGCGCGGCGCCCAGTTCGCTGGTCGTCACGGCAATGGCCAGCGCGATGCGCGAGAGCTCGCCGCCCGAGGCCACCTTGCCGATGGCGCGCGGCGTGCTGCCGGCATGGCCGGCCACCAGGAACGAGATTTCTTCGAGGCCGGCGCGGCCGGGCTGTGCCAGCGGCTGCAGTTCGACGTCGAAGCGCCCGCCCTGCATGCCCAGGCCCTGCATCGCCTGCGTGACGGCCTGGGCCAGGCGCGGCGCCGCCTGCTTGCGGATCTTGCCGAGGGCCTTGGCTTCCTTCATGTAGGCCTGCTGGGTGTTCTGTTCGGCGCGTTCCAGGCCTTCGAGGTCGCTTTGCGCGTCGAGCGCCTGCAGCTCCGCCTGCCAGCCGGCCAGCAGCGCGGGCAGCTCGGCCGGCGTGCGCTTGTAGCGGCGCGCAAGCGACATCCACAGGCCCATGCGCTCGTCGAGTTCGGCGAGGGTCTTGGGATCGGTGTCGGTGTCGCGCAGGTAGCCGTGCAGCGAGTGGGCCGCGTCCGAGGCCTGCGCCACGCAGGAGGCCAGCACCTCGCCCAGCGTGCGGAATTCGGGCTCGATGTGCTCGCAGTTCTGCAGCAGCGTCGCGGCACGCGTGAGGGCGGCGAGGGCGCCGTTGTCGTCGTCTTCGAGTGCCTGGCTTGCGCCCTGGGCGGCGTCGATGAGGGCCTGCGCGTTCGAGATGCGCGAATGGTGGGCCGAGAGCTCGTCCCACTCGTCGGCGCCCGGCGCGAGCTTGGCGACTTCGGAAATCTGCCACTGCAGCCGCTCGCGCTCGCGCTGCAGCGAGTCTTGCGCCGAGCGTGCGTGGTCGAGCGCCGAGAGCGCCTGGCGCCAGCTCTGCCAGGCGGCGTCGAGCGCGTCGGTGCGCGCGCCGGCGTAGGCGTCGAGCAGGCCGCGCACGGCCTCGGGGCGGGTCAGGCTCTGCCAGGCGTGCTGGCCGTGGATGTCGAGCAGGCGGTCGCCGAGTTCGCGCAGTTGCGTGGCGGTGGCGGGGCTGCCGTTGATCCAGCCGCGGCTGCGTCCCTGCAGGTCGACCGTGCGGCGCAGCAGCAGGCCGTCGCCAGCCTCGAAGCCGCCTTCGTCGAGCCAGCCGGCCAGCGCCGGGTCGGCGTCGAACTCGGCGCTCACGTCGAGCCGCTCGGCGCCTTCGCGCACGGCGCCGGCGTCGGCGCGGTTGCCCAGCGCCAGCTGCAGTGCGTCGATCAGGATGGACTTGCCGGCGCCGGTTTCCCCGGTCAGCACCGTGAAGCCGGCCGACAGATCGAGTTCAAGGGACCGCACGATCACGAAGTCGCGCAGTGCGATGCGTCGCAAAGCCATCTCAGTTCGTCCTCAAGCTGGAGGCGTGGTCCTTCATTCAGGAGCCCCCTTCGTTCCAATGGAGTTTCTTGCGCAGCGTGTCGAAATAGCTCCAGCCGCGCGGGTGCAGGAAGCGCACCCGGAAGTCGGAGCGGCGCACCACCACGCGGTCGCCGATGGCGAGCGAGGCGAGCGACTGCATGTCGAAATTGGCGCTGGCGTCGCGCCCGCTCACCAACTCGATCACGATCTCGTCGGCGTCGGGCAGCAATACGGGGCGGTTCGACAGCGTGTGCGGCGCGATCGGCACCATCACCCAGCCCGGCACCGCCGGATGCAGCAGCGGCCCGCCGGCCGACAGCGCGTAGGCCGTCGAGCCCGTGGGCGACGCGATGATCAGCCCGTCGGCGCGCTGGTTGGCCACGAAATGACGGCCCACCGACACGCGCATCTCGACCATGCCCGAGGTGGCGCCGCGGTTGACCACCACGTCGTTCATCGCGAGCGCGTCGAACACCAGGGCCTCATCGCGGATCACCTGCGCGTGCATCAGGCTGCGGTGGTCTTCTTCGTATTCGCCGGCCAGCATCGGGATCAGCGTGGCCTGGTAGTTGTCCAGCGGGATGTCGGTGATGAAGCCGAGCCGCCCGCGGTTGATGCCGATGAGCGGGATGCCGTAGCACGCGAGCTGCCGGCCGATGCCGAGCATGGTGCCGTCACCGCCGACCACGAGGCCGAGGTCGCAGCGCTGGCCGATTTCTTCGACCGACAGCGCCTGGTAGCGCGGGTGGGGCGGTGCGTCGGTGTCCTCGCAGGACGAACGCTCCACGAACACCGTGCAACCCTGCGATTCGAGGAAGGCGCCGATGCCCTCCATCACGCCGTCGCGCGCATCGGCTTGCGCCCGGGCGCCGGAAGCCTGGTATTTGCCGATCAGGGCGACGTGACGAAAGCGTGAGGTCATAGCTCACAAATTACAACACTAAAATCTTGCAATGCTGGACGACCGTGCCAAGTTGCTGTTGAAGACGCTGGTCGAGCGTTACATCGCCGATGGGCAACCCGTCGGATCACGCACGCTCTCGCGTTCGGCGGGGCTGGATCTCTCGCCCGCGACCATCCGCAACGTCATGTCCGACCTCGAGGCGCTGGGGCTCATCGCCAGCCCGCACACCTCGGCCGGACGCGTGCCGACCACGCGCGGCTACCGGCTCTTCGTCGACACCATGCTGACCGCGCAGCGCGAGCAGATGAGCACGCCGAGCCTGGCGGCCGACCAGCCGCAGAAGGTGATCGCCAACGCCGCGCACCTGCTGTCGAACCTGTCGCAGTTCGTGGGCGTCGTGATGGCGCCGCGGCGCGTCTCGGTGTTCAAGCAGATCGAATTCTTGCGGTTGTCCGAGCGGCGGCTGCTGGTGATCATCGTCTCGCCCGACGGCGACGTGCAGAACCGCGTGATCTTCCCGGAATCCGACTACTCGCAGTCGCAGCTGGTGGAAGCCTCGAACTACATCAACGCGCACTTCGCGGGCCTGACGATCGAGCAGGTGCGCGACCGCCTGCAGTCCGAGGTCGAGAAGCTGCGCGGTGAAATCGCCGCGCTGATGCAGGCCGCGGTGCAGGTCAGCTCCGAAGTGCTCACCGATGCGCAGGCCGACGACGTCGTGATTTCCGGCGAGCGCAACCTGCTGTCGGTGACCGATTTTTCCAGTGACATGGGGCAGCTGCGGCGTGCCTTCGATCTTTTTGAAGAGAAGGCGCAGCTGATGCGGCTGCTCGACGTGTCGAGCAAGGCCGAGGGCGTGCGCATCTTCATCGGCGGCGAAAGCCAGGTCGTGCCGTTCGAGGAGCTGTCCATCGTCAGCGCCAACTACGAGGTCGACGGCCAGGTGGTCGGTACGCTGGGCGTGATCGGCCCGACCCGCATGCCGTACGACCGCATGATCCAGATCGTCGATATCACGTCGCGGCTGGTGAGCAACGCGCTGAGCCACCGCAAGTAAGCGGCTGCGCGCGGCGCATAGAATCGGGCCCGCGTGGGCCGTTAGCTCAGTTGGTTAGAGCAGCGGACTCATAATCCGTTGGTCGAGTGTTCAAGCCACTCACGGCCTACCACCACACATTCCCCCTCTGTAGACACTCCGATGAAGGCCGCATTGCGCGGCCTTTTTCTTTGGTGCCAGAGGCGCGAGCGAGGCCTGCGGCCGCCGCCGATTTCACCTACGGCAAACACAGGATTCCTTCAGGTTGCAATGCAACATCGAAGGCAGAATGCACCATTTGAGTGCAAATGTAACGAGCCGGGTGATCCCTGCGCACGCCGCACTGCGATTCCCGATGGCCATGACCCCGCTTTTCAAGCTCCTGCTTCCGATGTCCCTGCTCGCGCTCGCTGCATGCGGCGCCAAGCAGGCTTCCACCACCGATGACGCGCCGCCCGAAGTCGGCGTGGTGGCGCTGCACGCCAGTGACGTGGCTGTGCACACCGAGCTCGCGGGCCGCACGGCCGCCTACCGCGTCTCCGAGGTGCGGCCCCAGGTCAACGGCATCGTGCGCAAGCGGCTGTTCGAAGAGGGCGGCATGGTCCGCGCGGGCCAAGTGCTGTACGAGATCGAGCCCGGCCCGTTCGAGGCCGCGCACGAGCAGGCGCAAGCCGCATTGGCCACGTCGCAGGCCACCATCGCCAGCCTGCGCGGCAAGGCCGATCGCTTCGGCGAACTGGTCAAGGCCAATGCCGTGAGCAGGCAGGAGCACGAAGAGGCGCAGGCCGCGCTGGTGCAGGCGCAAGCCGGCGTGAAGGCCGCGCAGGCGGCTGTGAAGGCGGCGCGCATCAACCTCGACTTCACGCGCATCACCGCGCCCATCGCGGGACGCATCGGCCGCTCCGCCGTGACCGAGGGCGCGCTCGTGGCGCCGGGCCAGGCGATGGCGCTGGCCACGATCCAGCGGCTCGATCCGATCTACGTCGACGTGGTGCAGTCGAGCCTGGAACTGACGAAGCTCAAGCGCCGTTTCATCTCGGGCGACATGGCGCCGGCCAGCACCCAGGTCCGCCTGCGCATGGAGGACGGCCTGCCTTACCCGCATGCCGGCACGCTGAAGTTCTCCGAAGTGGCTGTCGACGAGGCCACCGGCTCGGTCACGTTGCGCGCGGAGTTCCCGAACCCGCAAGGTCTGCTGCTGCCGGGCATGTACGTGCGCGCGCAGGTCGAGTCCGGCGTGGAGCGCCAGGCCATCCTGGCGCCGCAGCGCGGCGTGGCCCGCAACGAGAAGGGCGAGCCGACCGCGCTGGTGGTGGCGGCCGACAACAAGGTCGAGCTGCGCGCGCTCGAAGTGCGCAGCACCGAGGGCGAGCACTGGGTCGTGACCCGGGGCCTGCGCGAGGGCGATCGCCTGGTGGTCGATGGCCTGCAGCGCGCACGCCCGGGTGAAAAAGTGAAGCCGGTGCCGGTTTCCACGGCGGGCGCATCGTCCGCTGCGGCGCCTTCCCCGGCCGATTGATCAGAAGCGACAACCTCCCGTGATCGCTCATTTCTTCATCCAGCGGCCCGTCTTCGCCTGGGTCATTGCCATCCTCATCATGCTGGCCGGCGGCGTGGCCATTCGCACGCTGCCGGTGTCGCAGTACCCGGACATCGCGCCGCCGACCGTGGTCGTGTCGGCCAACTACCCCGGCGCCTCGGCGCAGGCGGTGGAAAACAGCGTCACGCAGGTGCTCGAGCAGCAGCTCAAGGGCATCGACGGCCTGATGTATTTCAAGTCGACCAGCAGCGCCGCCGGCTGGGCCGAGATCAACGTCACCTTCCGCCAGGGCATCGACCCCGACACCGCGCAAGTGCAGGTGCAGAACAAGGTCAGCCAGGCCGCCAGCCGGCTGCCGCAGGCGGTGCAGCAGCAGGGCGTGACGGTCGCCAAGTCGCAGAACAACTTCCTGCTGATCGTGGCGCTCTACGACGAGACCGGCCAGCGCACCGACACCGACATCGCCGACTGGATGGCCAGCAACCTGCGCGACCCGATCAGCCGCGTGGACGGCGTGGGCTCGGTGCAGGCCTTCGGCGCGGCGTACGCCATGCGCATCTGGCTCGACCCGCACCGGCTGGCCAGCTACCAGCTGATGCCGTCCGACGTCACGGCCGCCATCACCGCGCAGAACACGCAGGTGTCGGTGGGCGAGATCGGCGCGCGGCCGTCGGCGCCGACGCAGCACCTGAACGCCACCGTCACCGCGATGTCGCGGCTGCAGACGCCCGACCAGTTCAAGGCCATCGTGCTCAAGACGCAGGCCGACGGCGCCGTGGTGCGGCTGGGCGATGTGGCGCGCGTGGAGATCGGCAGCGAGTCGTATGCCGAGACCACGCGCCTGAACGGCCACCCGGCCGCGGGCTCGGCCGTGATGCTGGCGCCCGGCGCCAACGCGCTGACCACCGCCCGCGCGGTGAAGGCGCGCATCGCCGAGCTCGAGCGCTCGCTGCCTGCGGGCCTGCGCGTGGCCTACGCGGAAGACACCACGCGCTTCGTCAAGATCTCGATCCAGTCGGTCATCCGCACGCTGCTGGAGGCCATCGCGCTGGTGGTGGTCGTGATGTTCCTCTTCCTGCAGAACTGGCGCGCCACGGTGATCCCCGCGATCACCGTGCCGGTGGTGCTGCTGGGCACCTTCGGCGTGCTGGCGGCCTTCGGCTATTCGATCAACGTGCTCACGTTGTTCGGCATGGTGCTGGCCATCGGCCTGCTGGTGGACGACGCGATCGTGGTGGTGGAGAACGTCGAGCGCGTCATGCACGAAGAGGGGCTCGATGCGAAGGCGGCCACGATCAAATCGATGAAGGAAATCACCGGCGCGCTGGTCGGCATCGCGGTGGTGGTGTCGGCGGTGTTCCTGCCCATGGCCTTCTTCGGCGGCTCGGTGGGCGTGATCTACCGGCAGTTCTCGGTGACCATCATCGCGTCGATGGTGCTGTCGGTGGTGGTGGCCATCGTGCTCATCCCGGCGCTGTGCGCGCGGTTCCTGAAGGCCGGCGTGCCGCCGCGCACGCGCGGCTTCCTGGGCGCCTTCAACCGCCGCTTCGACGCCGCGCAGGGTCGCTACGTGGGCGTGCTGGGCCGCATCCTGCGCAAGCCGCTGCGCTTCACGGCGGTGTATGTCGCCATCGTGGCCGGCATGGGCCTGCTGTACCTGAGCCTGCCCGGCGGCTTCCTGCCGGAAGAGGACCAGGGCAGCGTGATGGTGATCGCGACGCTGCCGGCCGGCGCCACCTCGGGCCGCACCGACGAAGTGAACCGCGCCATCGAAAAGCACTTTCTCGAGACCGAGAAGGACACGACCGACACCATCTTCACGCTCACCGGCTGGAGCTACAGCGGCTCCGGGCAGAACATGGGCATGGCGTTTGTCTCGCTGAAGGACTGGTCCGAACGCGCCAGTGCCGACAAGCGCGCCCACGCCATCGTCGAGCGTGCTGGCAAGGCGCTGGCCAAGCAGCAGCGCGACGCCGAGGTCTTCGGCATGGTGCCGCCGCCCATCGAAGGGCTGGGCGAATCGAACGGCTTCGAGTTCTGGTTGCAGGACACCTCGGGCATGGGCGCTGAGCGGCTGTTGCAGGCGCGCGAGAAGCTGGTGCGCGAGGCCAACAAGGACAAGCGCCTGCAGTCGGTGCGTGCCAACAGCGTGGCCGGCACGCCGCAGCTGCAGGTCGACATCGACCAGATGAAGGCCTCGGCGCTGCGGCTGTCGCTGGACGACGTGAACACCACGCTGGGCATTGCCTGGGGCGGCAGCTACGTCAACGACTTCATCGACCGCGGCCGCGTGAAGCGCGTGTACGTGCAGGCCGATGCGCCGTACCGCTCGGCGCCGGACGACATCGGCCAGTGGTTCGTGCGCGGCAGCACGGGGGCGATGACGCCGTTCTCGGCTTTTGCCACCACGCGCTGGTCGCAGGGCGCGTCGCAGCTGGAGCGCTACAACGGCCTGCCCGCGGTGCAGATCCAGGGCGCGGCCGCGCAGGGCACCAGCTCGGGCACGGCCATGGCGGCCATCGAGACCCTCGCGAAGAAGCAGAGCGGCACGGGCCAAGCCTGGAGCGGCCTGTCGTACCAGGAGCGGCTGTCGGGTGGGCAGGCGCCGCTGCTGTTCGCGCTGTCGATCCTCGTGGTGTTCCTGTGCCTGGCGGCGCTGTACGAGAGCTGGTCGGTGCCGGTGTCGGTGATGCTGGTGATTCCGCTGGGCGTGCTCGGCGCGGTGATCGCTGCGGCGCTGCGCGGGCTGTCGAACGACATCTACTTCCAGGTCGGCCTGCTCGCGACCATCGGCCTGTCGGCCAAGAACGCGATCCTGATCATCGAGTTCGCAGAGGCCGCGCTGCGCCGTGGCGTGCCGCTGCTCGAAGCGGTGGCCGAAGGCGCGCGCCTGCGGTTGCGGCCGATCCTGATGACCTCGCTGGCCTTCCTGGCGGGCGTGATCCCGCTGGCGGTGGCCACGGGTGCGGGCTCGGGCAGCCAGGTCGCGATCGGCACCGGTGTGTTCGGCGGCGTGCTCGCGGCGACGGCACTGGGCATTTTCTTCGTGCCGCTGTTCTACCTGCTGGTGAAGCGCGTGGCCGCACGGCTGATGGGGCGCAAGGCGGGCAGCGAACAGGTGGCCTGAGGCCGTCGCATCGCAATGCCGTGAAGCTTTTTTGAAGGCCTCGCCGGAACAGCGCTTTCGGCGGGGTAGAATTCAAGGCTGCGCGGCTGTAGCTCAGTTGGATAGAGTACTTGGCTACGAACCAAGGGGTCGTGGGTTCAATTCCTGCCAGCCGCACCATCTCTCGAATAGCCTGGAAGAGTTTCTCTTCCAGGCTATTTTCGTTTGGGGCCCCTCGCACAGAGGGTTTCGCTGCCCGCATTCGCTGCGCGGCAGGCGCCCACAAAAAAGCCGCCCGAGGGCGGCTTTTTGACGTCGATACGAACAACTGCCAGGTCGGGCCTGTGCAGCGTCGCACCATGCGTCTTACTTCTTCTTGGCGACGGCCTTCTTGGCGGGAGCCTTGGCGACGACGGCCTTCGTGACAGCAGCCTTGGTGACAGCTGCCTTCTTCGGAGCGGCGGCCTTCTTGGCAGCAGGTGCAGCAGCGGCCTTTTCAGCCTTGCGCTTGGCGGCCTTGGGGTCGATGGCGGCCTTGAAGGCAGCGCCGGCGACGAACTTCGGCACCTTGGTGGCGGCGATCTTGATCTTGGTGCCGGCCTGGGGGTTGAAGCCCGAGCGTGCAGCGCGTGCGACTTGCTTGAAAGTACCGAAGCCGACCAGCTGGACCGAATCGCCCTTCTTCACGGCAGCGACGACGCTGCTGGTGATCGTTTCGAGGACGCGTGCGGCCTCGGCCTTGCTCAGGTTGTGGGTGGTGGCGATCTTCTCGACCAGTTCGATGCGGTTCATTCAGTATTCCTTGGATGGTATGGCGCCGTGTTGCCTACGGCGGCCCAGGCTTATTCCGGGCGGGGCGGAGTGTACCGGGTCGGAAGGGCCTCTTTGGAACGGCACGGGCCGGATGCGTTGCAACAAGCCCCATTGCAGACTGCCGTCGTCCGTATTTTCAGCTTTCGATCACAAAGGTTGGGGCGGGCGAAAAAACACGCTATAATCGAAAGCTGTGCGGCTGTAGCTCAGTTGGATAGAGTACTTGGCTACGAACCAAGGGGTCGTGGGTTCAATTCCTGCCAGCCGCACCACTCTTCAAGGGTTAGCTCGTTTTTCGAGCTAACCCTTTTTCTTTGGCCGGTCATTGCACCGTGCCCGCATCAGGGACGCGGCGGTCGTGCGTCCTTCCAGAGGCCGGCCCGCTTGGCCTTCGCTTCTTCCTCCGCAAATTCGTACTGCCCGCGCTCCTGGGGCGACAGGCGCTGCGCCTGCGCGGGCTGCCAGTGTGCCAATCCGACGGTCAGCAGTGCCAGGCCTGCGTCGAGCGTCCTCGGGCCATTGGGGGCTGAATCCGGCGTCACCGTCACGCGGCAGACGCGTTCGCGAGCGTGGGATGTGGGATCGTCGCAGTCGACGTCTGCCGGCTTCAGGCGAACCATGTCGTGCATCTTCTGCCGGGCCTGCTCGGCAAAGGGCTGCCCGGGCTTCGGCGCCTCGATGCCTTGCAGGCGCACGCGGCGCCACGCACTGGCGCTGGCTGCGTCGCCGCAGCGGGCGGTGAGGGTGTCGCCGCTGTGGATGCTCACGACGAAGCAGGTCTGCGTCCTGGCGTGGGTGTCGAAGGGAAGAAAGCCCAGGACGGCAGCAAGGACCACGAGAGCGTACAAATGAAGCCCCGCCGAGGCATGGCGACGGCATGGGAAATGTCCGGTGGCGATCACGGGGGCTCCTGTCTCCTGGGCATGGCGGTTGCGGCAAACTCACCGGCTTGTAGGGCGCGGCAAGGGCGCTCAGTATTTCCGATTTGAAGGGCTCTGCATTGAACAAGGCATTCACCAAGGAGTCGGACGCCGATGCGGACGACGACGATGACGGCGCAGGCGGCGCCGCACCCGCGCTGCCGGCGGGCAGCAAGAACTACATCACGCCCGAGGGCTACGCGCGCCTGCGCGACGAGCTGCTGCAGCTGATGGACGAGGAGCGCCCCAAGGTCGTCGAGGCCGTGCACTGGGCCGCGAAGAACGGCGACCGCTCCGAGAACGGCGACTACCTCTACGGCAAGAAGCGCCTGCGCGAGATCGACCGGCGCATCCGCTTCCTCGGCAAGCGGCTCGAGATCGCGGAGATCACCGACCCGTCGGTGCACCACGGGCGCGACCAGGTCTTCTTCGGCGCCACCGTCCGCTATGTCGACGAGACCGGCGAGGAGCGCAGCGTCACGATCCTCGGCATCGACGAGGCCGAGAGCGCCAAGTCGGAGGTCAGCTGGATCTCGCCGATCGCGCGTGCGCTGCTCAAGGCGCGCGAAGGCGACGTGGTGAAGCTCGTGACGCCCGGCGGGGCGCACGAGGTGGAGATCCTGTCGGTGAGCTATCCGGCGCCGCGCACGCCGGCGAACTGACGCGCGAGCGAACTCAGGGCGCCGGAATCGTCCGCGCCGCGGTCAGCACCGACGCGGTCCGGCGCGCGGCGCGCAGCACGGCATCGAGGTGCGTGCGGTCGCGCACCGCGATCACGAAGCGCAGGTCGGTCGAATCCTGCGGGGTCTCGTCGGCCATCTCCACGTGCGTGATGTCGGCCTCGGCGTCGGCCAGGGTGGCCGCCACGCGGGCCAGCACGCCCTTGTCGTTGCGCACGGTGATGACCACGCCCGTCTCGAAGGCCCGCGTGGGCTCGTCGGCCCATTCGACCGCGAAGAAGCGCTCGCTGTCCTTGTTGCGCAGGCGCTGGCCGACGCCGCAGTCGTCGGTGTGCACCACCAGCCCTTCGCCGTGCCCGAGGTAGCCGACGATCTGGTCGCCGGGGATGGGCCGGCAGCACTGGGCGAAGCGCACGGAGGAGTTCTCGCTGCCGTCGAGCGTCACGGCGCCTTGCGATACGGCCTCGTGCGAGGTGAAGCGCTCGCGGCTGAGCAGCAGGGCGTCGGGGCGCTCGCCGATCTCGGCCAGCAGCGCCATGAGCCGCTTGGCGACGATGCTCGCGATGCGCTTGCCCAAGCCGATGTCGGTCAGCAGCTCGGCGCGGGTGCGGTTGCCGGTGAAGCGCAGCAGCTTCTCCCACAGCGCCTGGTGTTCGTCGTCTTCCTCGGGCAGCTTGCCCAGGCCTTCGGCGCGCAGCGCCTGCGCCAGCAGCTTCTCGCCCAGGCCTTCGGACTCGGCATGCGCCAGCGTCTTCAGGTAGTGGCGGATCTTGGAGCGTGCCCGGCCGGTGCGCACGAAGCCCAGCCACGCGGGGTTGGGCGTCGACACCGGCGCCGTGATCACTTCGACCACGTCGCCATTCTTCAGCTCGGTGCGCAGCGGGACCTGGTCGCCGTTGATGCGCGCGGCCGAGGTGTGGTCGCCGATGTTGCTGTGGATGGCGTACGCGAAGTCGACCACGGTGGCGCCACGTGGCAGCGCCATGATCTGGCTCTTGGGCGTGAAGACGTAGACGGCGTCGGGGAACAGGTCGACCTTGACGTGGTCCCAGAACTCGGCGGCGTCGCGCGTCTCGTCCTGGATGTCGAGCAGCGACTGCAGCCACTTGGTGCCCAGCCGGTCGTTGCTCGCGGCATTGGGCTCGGCAGCCTTGTAGAGCCAGTGCGCCGCCACGCCCGATTCGGCCACGACGTGCATGGCCTCGGTGCGCAGCTGGAACTCCACGCTCACGCCGGCCGGTCCCACCAGCGTGGTGTGCAGCGACTGGTAGCCGTTGAGCTTGGCGATCGCGATGTGGTCCTTGAACTTGCCCGGCAGCGGCTTGTACATCTGGTGCAGGATGCCCAGGCCGGTGTAGCAGGCGATCACGTTCGGCACGATGAGCCGGAAGCCGTAGATGTCGGTGACCTGCGCGAAGCTCAGGTGTTTTTCTTCCATCTTGCGGTAGATGGAATAGAGCGTTTTCTCGCGGCCCGCGATGCGCAGCGTCATGCCGGCGGCGGAGAAGGCCGTCTCGACCTCTTTCTGCACCTTCTGGATCAGGTCGCGTCGTCGTCCACGCGCCTTGGCGACGGCCTTGGCCAGCGTGGCGTAGCGCCAGGGCTTGAGGTGCCGGAACGACAGGTCCTGCAGCTCGCGGTAGGTCTGGTTCAGGCCCAGCCGGTGCGCGATGGGCGCGTAGATCTCGAGCGTTTCACGCGAGATGCGGGCCCACTTTTCGCGCGGCGCATCGGCCAGCGTGCGCATGTTGTGCGTGCGGTCGGCCAGCTTGACCAGGATGACGCGCACATCGCGCGCCATGGCCAGCAGCATCTTGCGGAAGGACTCGGCCTGGTTCTCTTCGCGCGTGTTGAACTGCAGCTTGTCGAGCTTGGTGAGCCCGTCGACCAGCTCGGCAACCGGTGCGCCGAAGCGCTCGATGAGTTCCGGCTTGGTGACCCCGCAGTCCTCGATGGCGTCGTGCAGCAGCGCGGCCATGAGCGCCTGGGCGTCGAGCTTCCACTCGGCGCACTGCGCCGCCACGGCGATGGGGTGGGTGATGTACGGCTCGCCGCTGTTGCGCAGCTGCCCGAGGTGGGCTTCGTCGGCAAAGCGGTAGGCCCGGCGAACCAGCTCGGTGTCTTCGGGGCTCAGGTAGTCGAGGCGGGCCGTCAGCGCAGCAAAACTCGCGGCGGCCGCGTTCAGCGCCGCCGGACTCGGTTTCGGCGTGGGGGACGGAGGTTTGGCGACCGCGCTCATGGCTACCACTTTAGCGTGACCGCTCTGTGGACGCGTCCAGACGTAAAAAAAGCACCGCAATGCGGTGCCTTTTCGTTGCAGGGCTGCGTCAGATCAGCCCGGCACTTTCTTGAGCATCTCGATGCCGATCTTGCCTTCGGCGATTTCGCGCAGGGCCGTGACGGCGGGCTTGTTCTTGCTCTCGATCTTGGGCGCGTGGCCTTGGCTCAGCATGCGCGCGCGGTAGGTGGCGGCGAGAACGAGCTGGAAACGGTTCGGGATCTGAACGAGACAATCTTCGACGGTGATGCGGGCCATGATGAATTCTTTCGGTCGGTGAGCGGGGATTTCAAGGGATGTTCAATGCGGCGAACGTATCGGCACGGGCTCTGCGCTGTGCGGAATACCGAAGCCGCTGCGCGTGGACGATCGCCTTGAGATCGAAAAGTGCGCGCTCAAATAACTCGTTGATTATAACGAAATCGAATTTTCCGGCCTGGGCCATCTCTTCGGCCGCGTTCTTCAGGCGCAGTTCGATCACCGCCGCGCTGTCTTCGCCGCGCCGTTCCAGGCGGGAGCGCAGCTCTTCCCAGCTGGGCGGGAGGATGAAGATCATGACCGCGTTGGCAAAGGTCTTGCGGATCTGCAGCGCGCCCTGGAAGTCGATTTCGAGGATCACGTCGGTGCCCAGGGCCACCCGCTCCTCGACCGCCTTCTTCGACGTGCCGTAGCGGTGGCCGTGCACGTGGGCCCATTCGACGAAGCCGTCGGCCGCGATCAGGGCGTCGAACTCGCTCGGGGAAGCGAAAAAGTACTCCCGGCCGTGCTTTTCCTGCCCGCGCGGGGGGCGCGTGGTGTGGGAGACCGAGGGCTGGACGGCCGAGTCGAGCTCCATGAGCGCCTTGACCAGGCTCGATTTGCCAGCGCCGCTGGGTGCAGCGACCACGAAGATATTGCCGGGGTAGTCCATGGGAAGGCTCGTCGTCATTCGATGTTCTGCACCTGCTCGCGCATCTGCTCGATGAGGACCTTCATGTCCACGCCGATGCGCGTGAGTTCCAGGGCCGCCGACTTGGAGCCCAGGGTGTTGGCTTCGCGGTGCAGTTCCTGGATCAGGAAATCCAGCCGCTTGCCGATCTCGCCGCCCTTCTTGAGCAGCCGCTCGATCTCGTCGAGGTGTGAATTCAGCCGGGTGAGCTCTTCCGCCACGTCGATGCGGATCGCGAAGGCGGTCGCTTCGGTCAGGGCGCGGTCCTGGGCGGCTTCGGGCAGCGTGCCGCCCGTGCCGGCGGTCAGGCCCATGGCCTCCTGCCAGCGCTCCAGGAAGCGGGTGCGCTGCTGTTCGACCAGCTGCGGCACCAGCGGACCGGCCTGCTGCACCAGAGTGCGCAGCTGCGCCAGGTGCGCTTCGAGCATCTTGGCCAGCCGGGCGCCTTCGCGCTGGCGGGCGGAGATCAGGGCTTCCAGGGCCTTGCCTGCCACGTCGAGCAGGTCGGGGCCCCAGTCGCCGCGCGTGGCGCCGTCGCTGCCGGCCAGGCGCAGCACGTCGGCCACGCTCAGCTCGCGGGCGCCGGGCAGCCAGGCACGGATGCCGTCCTGCACGCCGTTCAGCCGCTGAAGCAGCTTGACGGAGGGCTCGACTACGCCCGCCTGGGACGTGTTCTCGATGGCCGCGCGCACCTCGACCTTGCCGCGCTTGAGCTTGCCCGTGAGCAGCTCGCGCAGCGCGGTCTCATGCTGGCGCAGCTCCTCGGGGAGCTTGAAGGTGAGGTCGAGAAAGCGGCTGTTGACCGAGCGGATTTCGACCCCGAGCCGGCCCGCGGCGGAGGGCCGTGCATCGGCTTCGGAGTGGCTGCCTGCGGGGCCGTTCTGGCCGCTGGCGTAGCCGGTCATGCTGTAAACTGGCATTGCGCCTCACTGTGGTTTTGCTTGCAAGCACCGAGGCGTCGGTACAGCGTTCGCTTGCCGCACCATCGCCTTCGGGCGAAACTCCCGGATTATGTCAAAGGTCAAGCCTACGCCCCTGTTGCCCGATACGGTCATTGGCGGATATCGCGTTGTTCGCCGGCTTTCCGCGGGCGGTTTCGGCGTGGTCTACCTCGCGATCGACCCGAACGGCCAGCAAGTCGCCGTCAAGGAATACCTGCCTTCGTCGCTCGCCACGCGGGGCCCCGGCGAACTGGCGCCGCAGGTGCCGCCCGAGAAGCTGTCGCTGTACCGCCTGGGGCTCAAGAGCTTTTTCGAAGAAGGCCGCTCGCTCGCGCAGATTTCGCATGCGTCGGTGGTCAGCGTGCTCAATTTCTTTCGCGAAAACGAGACCGTCTACATGGTCATGAACTACCTGGAGGGCGCGACCCTGCAGGATTTCGTGGTCACGGCACGCGACTTGAAGCGGCAGAAGGTGTTCCGCGAATCGACCATCCGTTCGCTGTTCGACGAAATCCTGCGCGGCCTGCGCATCGTCCACCAGTACAAGATGCTGCACCTGGACATCAAGCCCGCCAACATCTTCGTCACCGACGACGACCGCGCCGTGCTGATCGACTTCGGCGCCGCCCGCGAAGTGCTCAGCAAAGAGGGCATCTTCATCCGCCCCATGTACACGCCCGGCTTCGCCGCGCCCGAGATGTACCGGCGCGATTCGTCGATGGGCCCCTGGACCGACATCTACGCCATCGGTGCCTGTATCTACGCCTGCATGCAGGGCTACCCGCCCAACGACGCACCCCGGCGCATTGAGAAAGACCGCCTGAGCCTGTCGCTCTCGCGCCTGCGCGGTGTGTACTCCGACAACCTCATCGAGGTGGTCGAGTGGTGCATGTCGCTCGACCCGCTCTCGCGCCCGCAGTCGGTGTTTGCGCTGCAAAAGGAACTCAGCCGCGAAGGCGAGCGCCGCTACACCAAGCTCACGGTCGGCGAAAAGGTGCGCTTGTCGATCGACAACATCCGCTCCTTCGACAAGAAGAGCCTGCCGCGCGCTGCCGCGCCCACCACCCGACCGGTCTGAGCGACATGAAGTTCTCCGTGTTCCAGGTCAGCCGCAAGGGTGGCCGTCTCAAGAACGAAGACCGCATGGGCTACTGCTACACGCGGGAGTCGGGTCTGTTCGTGCTCGCCGACGGCATGGGCGGCCATCCTGAAGGCGAAGTGGCGGCCCAGCTGGCGCTGCAGACCATCGCCGCGCTGTACCAGCGCGAGGCCCGCCCCACCGTGAAGGACGTGAAGGCCTTCCTGGCCGAATCGGCCATGTCGGCGCACCAGCAGATCATGCGGTACGCGAGCCACAAGGCGATGCTCGACACGCCCCGCACCACGGTGGTCGCGGCCGTGCTGCAGAACGCCACCGCCACCTGGCTGCATTGCGGCGACTCGCGCCTGTACGTCGTGCGTGACGGCCGCCTGCTGACCCGTACGCGCGACCACTCGCATGCCGAGCGCCCCAAGCCCCACGGCGCCACCGACGCACCGGTCAACCGCAACCTGCTGCTGACCTGCCTGGGCTCGCCCACCACGCCGCTGTTCGACGTGTCGGCGCCGCTGCCGCTGCAGCGCGGCGACCGCCTCATGCTGTGCTCCGACGGCGTCTGGGGCGTGCTCGACGACGCCGTCATCGTGCACACCCTTTCGTCCGGCAAGCCCGTGTCCGACGCCGCGCCCGACCTCGCCGAGATGGCGCTGCGCAAGGGCGGCGCCCACAGCGACAACGTGACGCTCATTGCGCTTGAGTGGGAAATGCCCGAGACGCCCGGCGACGACCGCGGCGTGTCCACCGAAACCATCGACGACGGCGTGTTCGCCTCGACCATCCAGGCCGGCATGCCGTCCGACAGCGAGATCGACGACCTCGACGAAGACGCCATCGAGCGCTCCATCGCCGAGATCAACGAAGCCATCCGCCGCTCCGCCGCCCGCAAGACCTGATCTCCTGATCGGGTCTCGCGGTTTTTCTTTTTCTTTTTCGGTTTCCTCCAGACACATGACTGCTTTCACACGAAGCGGCGGCCGCGCCGCCGACCAGCTGCGCCCCGTGCGCATCACCCGCGGCTTCACCATCCATGCCGAGGGCTCCGTGCTCATCGAGTTCGGCCAGACCCGCGTGCTGTGCACCGCCTCGGTCGAAGAAAAAGTCCCGCCGCACAAGAAGGGCAGTGGCGAAGGTTGGGTGACGGCCGAATACGGCATGCTGCCGCGCGCCACCCACACCCGCAGCAGCCGTGAAGCCGCCAAGGGCAAGCAGACCGGCCGCACGCAGGAAATCCAGCGCCTCATCGGCCGCTCGATGCGCGCCGTGTTCGACCTCGCCGCCCTGGGTGAACGCACCATCCACCTCGATTGCGACGTGCTGCAGGCCGACGGCGGCACGCGCACCGCGGCCATCACCGGCGCCTTCGTGGCCGCACAGGACGCCGTCGACAAGCTGCTGGCCTCCGGCGCGCTCAAGGCCTCGCCCATCAAGGGCCACGTGGCCGCCATCTCGGTGGGCATCGTCGAAGGCACGCCGCTGCTCGACCTCGAGTACACCGAAGACTCGGCCTGCGACACCGACATGAACGTCGTCATGACCGGCGCCGGCCACTTCGTCGAAGTGCAGGGCACGGCCGAAGGCGTGGCCTTCACGCGCGAAGAGATGAACCTGCTGCTCGGCCTGGCCGAGAAGGGCATCGGCGAGCTCGTGAGCCTGCAGCAGCAGGCCCTGCTTTCGAACTGAACGACCGACGACCACAACCACTAGCTACTGGCGCCCGTTCATTCATCGTGCGCCACAGCCATCTTTGACTTTCCATGAAACTGGTTCTGGCTTCCAACAACGCGGGCAAGCTCGCCGAACTCCAGCAGCTGTTTGCCGAGCTGTCCGTCACCCTGGTGCCGCAGTCGGCACTCGGCGTGGGCGAGGCTGAAGAACCCTTCCGCACCTTCGTCGAGAACGCGCTCACCAAAGCGCGCCACGCCAGCGCCGCCACCGGCCTGCCGGCCATTGCCGACGACGCCGGCCTGTGCGTCGACGCCTTCGGCGGCCTGCCGGGGGTCGACACCGCCTACTACGCCACGCAGTTCGGCTACGCCAAGGGCGACGCCAACAACGTGAAGGCGCTGCTCGAACAGCTCGACGGCGTGGTCAACCGCCGCGCCGCGCTCGTCAGCACGCTGGTCGCGCTGCGTCGCCACGACGACCCCGAGCCGCTCATTGCCGTCGGCCGCGTGGTCGGCGAGATCGCGCCCGCGCCCATCGGCGACAACGGCTTCGGCTTCGACCCCGTCATGTACCTGCCGACTTTCGGCAAGACCTTCGCCCAGCTACCGCCCGACGTGAAGAACGCCAACAGCCACCGAGGCCGCGCCGCGCAGGCGATGCTCGCCCTGATGCGCGAGCGCTGGTTCTGACCCATGGCCACCGTCTTCCCGATCCAGCCCGCCCAAGCCGGCGGCGCCCCCCAGGCCAATGACGTGCTGCACTGGATGCGCCCCGGTCCGCTGCAACTCGCCGCGCTGCCGCCGCTGTCGCTGTACATCCACCTGCCGTGGTGCCTGCGCAAGTGCCCTTACTGCGACTTCAACTCGCACGAGTGGCGCGCCACCAGTGAGGCCGACATCGACGGCCTTCCCGAAGCCGCCTACATCGACGCGTTGATCGCCGACCTCGACGCCGCGCTGCCGTTGATCTGGGGCCGCACCGTCCACACCATCTTCATCGGTGGCGGCACGCCCAGCCTGTTCTCGCCACAGGCCATCGACCGGCTGCTGGGCGACGTGCGCGCGCGCCTGAAGCTCGCGCCCGAATGCGAGATCACGCTCGAGGCCAACCCCGGCACCTTCGAGCGCAACCGCTTCCGCGCCTACCGTGCGGCCGGCGTCACGCGCCTGTCGGTGGGCGTGCAGAGCTTCAACGACGAGCACCTGACGGCGCTGGGCCGCGTGCACGACCGTGCCCAGGCCATCGCCGCGGTGGAAGAGGCCGCGAGCGCCTTCGACACCTTCAATCTGGACCTGATGTACGCCCTGCCGGGCCAGACCATGGAAGGCCTCGACGCCGACCTGACCCAGGCCTTGGCTCTGGCGCCGCCGCACATCTCGATCTACCACCTCACCATCGAGCCCAACACCTGGTTCGCCAAGTTCCCGCCCACGCTGCCCGAGGACGACATCGCCTACGCCATGCTCGACCGCATCACCGAGCGCACGGGCGCGAGCGGCATGTCGCGCTACGAAGTCTCGGCCTATGCGCGCGACGGGCACCAATGCGCGCACAACCTCAACTACTGGCAGTTCGGCGACTACCTCGGCATCGGCGCCGGCGCGCACAGCAAGCTCAGCTTCGCGCACCGCATCGTGCGGCAGGTGCGTTATCGCGAACCGCGCCTGTACATGGAGAACGCGCGCGCCGGCATGGCTGTGTCGCAGAGCGACGAAGTGGCGCTGGCCGACCTGCCGTTCGAGTTCATGCTCAACGCGCTGCGGTTGAAGCAGGGCTTCACGCTGCCCCAGTTCAGCGAACGCACGGGCCTGGCAATGACGTCGATCCAGCGCGGCCTGGAGGAGGCCGAGCGCAAGGGGCTCGTCGCGCGCGACCTGTTCCGCGTGTGGCCCACCGAGCGCGGGCTCGACTTCCTGAGCGACCTGCAGACGCTGTTCCTGCCCGACGACGAGTAAGGCTGCGCCGTCAGCTTAAAATCGACGGTTCCGGAGAGTTGGGTGAGTGGTTTAAACCAGCAGTCTTGAAAACTGCCGACGTGAAAGCGTCCGTGAGTTCGAATCTCACACTCTCCGCCAGAATCAATCTCTGGCCGTTTTTGAGAGTCCCGCGCAGTCCCTGCGACGGGACTTTTTCTTTGGGGAATGCGTCTTTTTGAGTCTGGCGCGATCTGCGACAGGCCACCCCTAGTCAGCTACCAAACATGGCGTCAGTCATGGTATTTTCGAGCCGACACCATGACCCTCACTCCATCGGCGCAGCGGGAGCCGCCGTGTCGTCGCCGAGCACTGGCCATGGTGCATGTCGAGTCGCAAACTGGCGCCGAGCGCCGAGCGCCGAGCGCCGAGCGCCGAGCGCCGAGCGCCGAGCGCCGAGCGCCGAGCGCCGAGCGCAGAATCGCTGCCGCTGCCGCTGCCGCTGCCGCTGCCGCTGCCGCTGCCGCTGCCGCTGCGGCTTGCAGTCAGAGATACGGATGGACGCTTGCGTGAGTGGAATGTGACGGTCGATCGAGGAGGACTCAACGCAATGGTTCAGTACCTTGGTTGACTTGCAGCGCCTGTGGGCACATCTAACCGTGATCTCTTTGGTACGCCTCGATACTCGGAGCCACGAGAGCTTCGAGCTTCGGAAGCTCATTGAATAGGTCGCTTTCTGGCGCGTAGCTTGACGCATGCGCGAAGGCCTTGGTGGATTTGTCCTTAACGGCCTGGTATCGAACGGCAAATGGGGAGCGATGTCCTTGGGCCAGAATCTTGAGCCAAGGCGGCGGATCTGATGGCAGGCTAAGACCGCGTGATACGGCCGCGCTCCACAGTTTTTCCAGATCGTGGCCTCCGTCGCGTGGAGGTTCGTTAGGCGACAGGCACGCCAGTACATACCCCTCCAGGAGTGATTCAACAGCTTGTCCAGCCAGCAATGCGAGCGCCCGATGAGGGCAACGCCCTGAGATCTCAATTGCCTTTATGCCATCGATGAACTCACGAGCGGCAACAAGGTGCGCCATCGGGCGCGTCACCTGTTGGAAGCGTAGCGGTGGAAGGGTCAATGACAGGTGGCCAGTCGTCATTGGTGTGACCTCCAAGCCCCTTCGCGAATTTCCTTCACCCGATCCGTCCGGGTCTGCAAAAGATCAATCGTACGCTTCTGTTCGGCCAGCAACTGCCGGAGCAATGGCTTCGTTTCGAGGATCGCGACTAGGAGGAGGACGATCGCCCAGATCCCAAACAGACTACCTGCCGTCGCTGCCATTGCTTCTCCTCATCTTGTGACGGGCGGTCATACTACGCTGAGCGGCTTAGAGTGTGACTTCGAGAAATCCCGATCTCGGAGCGAGTTCTAGCGCGCCCACTTTATAGCGGATTTGCACGAAATTCGGCGGAGCGCCTAGGCCGATCACGCGGCCAGGTTCAAAGCCCAGCCAGATCCCTCCTACTGTTGCATGCATAGTTGGGTGAAGCAGCATGTTTGCATCGCCAGCATGCAGCCAAGATCCATCAAGATTGCGGCCGACGTAAGGGAGTCCTTCATTCCGATTTCCGTCAATTCCCATAACGTTGCGATGGAATGGGCCATCGACTCCGAGTTCGATAAATAGGCCGCGGGCTGCTCCTCTCCCGCTATTGGTGATCTTCACCAATATTTCGTATGGGGCAATCTTTAAGGGCTCAACTTCCAGCACAGGGCGGGCTCTGCGACCAAACATGTCCGCGATCTGGAATTGCTCCATTCGCGAAAAGCTGAGTCCAATCCGCTGGTAGAAGCGATCTTCTCCGTATCTAGCCATGTGTGGCCCGGCATCGCTAGCAGGTACGAAAGTGGCGACGAACCCATGAGCTTCCCCGCGCCGTGTGATCGCACGGTGCACGACCCCTGATACACCGGGCGAGACTGCCGTCGGCGTCAGCTCGTCAAAACGAGTTGCTTGCTGCCGCGCGTTTAGGACACCCGGAAACGAGTCGATGCAATCGATTCCTTGAATTTTTCGTGCATCAACACCCCAAATGCAAATACCACCTTGACCATTGGCAAAACCTGAAATAACAGTGGCAAGGTTGCGTTTCATGTCTCCTTCCGAGCCGATGCCTTTGCAGTCCAGGACTTGAGACTCGGGGTCACCCTTCATAGCGCGTATCTTGCTGTCCGTCAGCGCATCGAACCAAGCTCGTAAATCCATTGCTGCTGCTCCGTTAATCAACGTAATAGTCTGACGAAGGCCGTCCTTGCCTGATGCGCGGGCCGCGGGAAGCATCTGACCCGAATCGCAGACCCGCT
>NZ_JBWKXQ010000055.1:0-45801 GCF_059423125.1 Variovorax sp. GW531-E2
CCTTCGGCCACCGCCACGCCATCACCTTGAACGCAAGAGGAGCCTGATCCATGTCCAGAACCCTGCCGGCCGACGGCCTGCAAGCCAACGTCGCCCGCATCCTCGAAGCGGCGGGCAGCAGCGTCGCCGAAGCACAGCAGGTGGCCGCCAACCTCGTGCTGGCCAACCTCAGCGGGCACGACTCGCACGGCGTGGGCATGCTGCCGCGCTACATCGATGCGGTGGCCGAAGGCGGGCTCGTGCCCAACGCGGCCGTGAAGGTCAATCTCGACATCGGCACGCTGATGGGCCTGGACGGCCAGCACGGCTACGGGCAGATCGTCGGCGTGCAGGCGATGGAGCTCGGCATCGCGCGCGCCAAGCAGCACGGCAGCTGCATCTTCACGCTCGCGAACGCGCACCACCTGGGGCGCATCGGGCATTTCGCGGAAATGGCGACGGCGCAGGGGCTGGTGGCGATGCACTTCGTCAACGTGCTCTCGCGGCCCGTGGTGGCGCCCTGGGGTGGCGGCGACGGGCGCTTTGGCACCAACCCGTGCTGCATCGGCATTCCGCTGGCGGGCGCCGAGCCCTTCGTGCTCGACTACGCGACCAGCCGCGTGGCGCAGGGCAAGATGCGCGTGGCCCACAACAAGGGCGAGCAGGTGCCCGACGGCTACCTCATCGACGAGCGCGGCGCGCCCACCAACGACCCGGGCGTGGTCGTGGTGCCGCAGGGCAACGGCCTGTTCGGCGCGCTCATGACCTTCGGCGAACACAAGGGCTACGGCATGGCCGTGGCCTGCGAGTTGCTGGGCGGCGCGCTCACGGGTGGCGGCACCTGGCACCGGCCCGCGGACACGGCACGCACGGTGCTCAACGGCATGCTGACGGTGCTGATCGACCCCGTGAAGCTCGGCACGCAGAAGGCCTTCGACGAGGAGGCGCGCGAGTTCATCGGCTGGCTGCGGCAAAGCCCGCCGGGCCAGGGCTTCGAGGCCGTGCAGATCGCGGGCGAGCCCGAGCGCCAGGCGCGCGCGGCACGCCGGCGCGACGGCGTGTGGGTCGATGACGCGACCTGGGGCGAGATCGTCGCCGCCGGCGCGAAGGTGGGCGTGGCCGTCGCCTAGCGCCGCGCCGCCTGGCGCGACTTCTGGCTCAGCACCAGCGCGATGCCGCCAAGGATCGCCACCGAGGCGAGCGCCAGCCGCGGCGTGATCGCTTCCGACAGGAACAGCACGCCGCCGAACGCCGCCAGCAGCGGTACCGACAGCTGCACCGTGGCCGCCCGCAACGCCGACAGCCGGCCCAGCGCCGCGTACCAGACCACGTAGCCGAGCCCCGAGGTCAGCGCACCGGAGGCCACGGCCAGCGCGACGCCGTGCGCATCGGCATGCGCGCGCGTGATGAACACCAGGCTCAGCGCCAAGGCCAATGGCACGGCGCGCAGGAAGTTGCGCGCGGTCGCGGCCAGCGGATCGGCCACGCCCCGTCCGCGCAGCGAATACACGCCCCATGCCACGCCCGCCACCGCCATCAGCACGGCGCCCAGCAGCGGCGGCGCCGCAACGCCCGGCGACACCAGGTAGACGAGGCCGGCGGCCGCAAGGACAAAGCCGCACCACGCGAGCACCCCGAAGCGCTCGCCGCCGCCCAGCCCCGCGCCCAGCATCGTGAGCTGCACCGCGCCGAAGAGGATCAGCGCACCCGTGCCCGCCGGGAGGCTGAGGTAGGCGAAGGAGAAGAACGCGACGTACGCGAACAGCATGACGGCCGGGAGCCAGCCGGTGTGCCCGAGCGCGGACGGCTGCGCCCGGAAGCGCACGACGAGCGCCAGCGTGATTGCCCCGGACGCGAGCCGGATGCTGCCGAAGCTGGCGGGGTCGATGCCGCCGTGCTGCAGCGCGAGCCGGCACAGCAGCGAGTTGGCCGCGAACGCGACCATGGCGACGGCGGTGAGCGCGACGGCGTGCAGGAGAGGGGCCGGGCGGGCAGCGGCGGCGTCAGGCATGGCGCGCCCCGGAAGGCCAGCGGCGGCGGGAAGGACAAGCACTCATGCGAGCCTCCGATCCAGAGGTCATGCGAAACGGGCTTGTCACCGCGGCACCGCGTGGCGGCAAGGGAGGAAATCGATCGTACGCGCCGCAAGGGGCCGCGTCGAGTTCAGCGTGGCGGTGCCGGACCTGCCGGCCTGGCCGTCAAACGATCAGGGCGATCGTGGCTTCCAGGTGTTCCGACGGCGCGCGGCGGAAACCCGAGCGCGCAAAGCGCTGCAGCTGCCCGACCACGAAGGCCGTGAGCGCCGCGGCGCGCACCTGGGCGTCGACGCTGGGCGTGGCCGAGCCGTCGGCGGCGGCCGCGCCGCGCAGCACCTGGCGCAGCGTGGCCTCGATCTTGTCGAAGAACTGGTTCATGCGCTGCTGCAGGCGCTCGTTCTCGAACACCAGGGCGTCGCCGACCATCACGCGCGTCATGCCGGGGTTGCGCTCGGCGAACTGCACGAGCAGCACGAGGATGCGGGCCGCCTGCTGGCTGCCGGTGGCGCCTTCGCGCTCGAGGATCTGGTTGACCAGCGTGAAGACGCTCTGCTCGATGAAGTCGATGAGGCCCTCGAACATCTGGGCCTTGCTCGCGAAGTGGCGGTACAGGGCCGCCTCGCTCACCTCGAGCCGCGCGGCCAGCGCGGCGGTGGTGACCCGCTCGGCACCGGGCTGCTCCAGCATGGCGGCCAGCGCCTGCAGGATCTGCACGCGCCGCTCGCCCGGCTTGGGGCGCTTGCGCGTCGGTGCGGCGGCGGGCGTGTCGGCCGGGGTCTCTACGCCGGGGGCAGCTGTCTCTTCGTTCTGCATGGGAGCGCGTGCAAAGATGTAATCAATTGATTCTCGCACAGCGCAGTGAGCGCGCGCCTTCCGCCGACGGAAGGCACGCGGAGGGCGCTCAGCGCGCCCGGATCATCGTGCCGTAGGCCTGGTCGGTCAGGATCTCGAGCAGCATCGCGTGCGGCACGCGGCCGTCGATGATGTGCACCGCGTTCACGCCGCTCTTGGCCGCGTCGAGCGCGCCTTCGATCTTGGGCAGCATGCCGCCCGAGATGGTGCCGTCGGCGAACAGGTCGTCGATTTCGCGCGCGCTCAGGTTGGTGAGCAGGTTGCCGTTCTTGTCGAGCACGCCGGGCGTGTTGGTCAGCAGCATGAGCTTCTCGGCCTTGAGCACCGTGGCCAGCTTGCCGGCGACGACGTCGGCGTTGATGTTGTAGCTCTCGTTCTCTTCGCCGAAGCCGATCGGGCTCACGACGGGAATGAAGGCGTCGTCCTGCAGCGCCTTGACCACGCTGGGGTCGATGGAGACGATGTCGCCCACCTGGCCCACGTCGTGGTGCACGTTCGGGTCGGTGCGGTCGGCCAGCTTGAGCTTTTGCGCGCGAATGAGACCGCCGTCGCGCCCCGTGAGGCCCACGGCCTTGCCGCCGGCCTGGTTGATCAGGCCCACGATGTCCTGCTGCACCTCGCCGGCCAGCACCCATTCGACGACTTCCATGGTCTCGGCGTCGGTCACGCGCATGCCCTGCACGAAGCTGCCCTTCTTGCCCAGCTTGTTCAGCGCGGCCTCGATCTGCGGGCCGCCGCCGTGCACCACCACCGGGTTCATGCCGACCAGCTTGAGCAGCACCACGTCTTCGGCGAAGTCGGCCTGCAGCGCGGGGTCGGTCATGGCGTTGCCGCCGTACTTGATGACGATGGTCTTGCCGTGGAACTTGCGGATGTACGGCAGCGCCTGGGCCAGGATCTCGGCCTTGTCGCGCGGAGGGATGTTGAGGACGGGGTCGGTCATGGGCGGTCAGGCTCCAAAGCGGTGGACGATGGGAAGAATTCTCGCAACAAGAAGGCGCCGGCGGTCAGGGCCGCAGCCAGCGCGGGACCTTGAAGCGCACGATCATCAGGTACGCCCCGACGTAGGTCGTGACGAACAGAAGGCAGAACAGCATCAGCACGAAGGTGTTGTTCCAGAACAGCACCGCGGGCACCACCGACAGCGCGGCGAACATCCACAGGTAGGGCGAGGTGCGGTTGTTGCGCGCCAGCAGCTGGCGCGCCTCGTCGTCCGCGAAGGCCACGCGCACGATGCGCCGGAAGATCAGCTGGTGGAAGTGCAGCGCGTCGGCCGTGCCCGGCGACTGGCCGCGGGCCAGCTTGCGGTAGATGGAGAACAGCGTCTCCCACACCGGGTAGATCAGCAGCAGCATCGGGAACCACGGCGACACCACGCGGTGGCGCTGCACCAGCGTCACGCAGGCCACGGCGATCACCATGCCCCAGACGTAGGCGCCGCCGTCGCCGGCGAAGATTTTGCCGCGCGGGTAGTTCCAGACCAGGAAGCCGAAGGTGGCGCCGACCAGGCAGATCACCATCGCGGCCAGTTGCCGGTCGCCCAGCTGCAGCGCGACGTGCGAGATCGCCAGGCACACGAGCACGGCCACGGTGCCCGCCAGCCCGTTGTAGCCGTCGATGATGTTGAAGGCATGCGGCAGGCCGCCGATGGCCAGGGCCGCGAAGACCAGCGAGGCATAGGGCAGGAGCGCGAGCCAGCCGTCGAGCGTCTCGAAGCCGGTGCGCGCCACGCCCAGCCCCTGCACCCAGCACACCAGCAGCGCCGAGCCGATGGTCAGGCCCAGCCGGTAGCGCACCTTGACCTGCTGGGTCACGTCTTCGACGATGCCGCCGAGCACGGCGGGCAGGATGCACACCAGCGTGAGCATCGAGGACTTGAGCGGCCAGGCGATGTTCAGCGGCTCGATCAGGCCGGCGCCCAGCCAGGCCGCGCTCATGCCGAGCATGATGCCGGCCCCGCCCAGACGTGGCACGTGGCCCTTGTGGAAACGCTGGGGCATGTCGGCGCCGTAGCGGCGCGCGTGTCTGCGCGCGCGGCGCATGAACAGCTGCACCGCGATGGCGGAGACGAAGAAACTGAGGATGATCAGGGCAATCATGTGTGGCGTTGGGGGAACCCTAGAATTCCCGAGCGAAATTAGACCATGCCCACGCCCCCTTCTTCACCCCACGCCCCGGTCACCCTGTCGATCGTGAGCCACGGCCAGCTCGCGCTGGTGCTGCCGCTGCTCGAGCAGCTCGACCGGCACAGCCGGGACGCGATCGCCAAGGTCGTGCTCACGCTGAACATTCCCGAGGCCGACCTGCTCGCAGGACGCCAGTGGGGCTTTCCCATCGAGCGCATCGAGAACGCGGCGCCCCTGGGCTTCGGCGCCAACCACAACCAGGCCTTCGCGCACTGCGACACGCCCTGGTTCCTGGTGCTCAACCCCGACATCCGCTTCGACGCCGACGTGCTCGCCCCGATGCTCGCCCAGGCCGCGCCCGACGCCGGCCTCATGACGCCGCGCATCCTGGAGTCGGGCCGGCCCGAGCCCGAGCCGCACCGCGCGCTGCTGACCCCCTTCGAGATCCTGGGCCGCAAGAAGCCCGGCTACCAGCCGCCGGCCGTGCCGGCCTGGATTCCCGGCCTGTTCATGCTGTTCCGCAGCGAGGCCTACCGCCGCATCGGCGGCTTCGACGAGCGCTTCTTCATGTACGGGGAAGACTTCGACATCTGCGCCCGCACCCGGCTGGCCGGCTGGAAGCTCCAGGTGACCGAAGACCTGCGCGCGCGCCACGACGCCCAGCGCGCCAGCCACCGCAGCAAGAAGTACCTGTACTGGCACGTGACCAGCCTGCTCAAGGTGTGGCTGTCGGGCGCTTTCTGGCGCTACTGGCGGCTGCAGCGCGCCGCCGCCTGAAAAGGCACGGCGGCGTTTGCGAGGACAATCGGGGCCGAAAAGCCCCGCACGAAAAGCCCGCAAGCGCCGCTTTCAGCACCGACGATGACGACCACGAGCAGCCCGACCTCCCTCCCCGAACACGCCCACCTGGTTCACCCGAAATACCGCCCGGACATCGACGGGCTGCGCGCCGTCGCGGTGCTCTCGGTGCTCGGCTACCACGCGTTCCCGCAGTGGATCAAGGGCGGCTTCATCGGTGTCGACATCTTCTTCGTCATCTCGGGCTTCCTGATCACCACCATCATCCTGGGCAGCTTCCAGGGCGACGGCTTCAGCTACCGCGAGTTCTATGCGCGGCGCGTGAAGCGCATCTTCCCGGCGCTGGCGCTGGTGCTGCTGGCCACCATGGCCTTCGGCTGGTTCGCCCTGCTGCCGCACGAATGGGAACAGCTGGGCAAGCACGTGGCCGCGGGCGCGGGCTTTGTCTCGAATTTCGCCTTCTGGAGCGAGGCCGGCTACTTCGACAACGCCGCCGAGACCAAGCCGCTTTTGCACCTGTGGTCGCTGGCGATTGAAGAGCAGTTCTACATCTTCTGGCCCGTGCTGCTGGGCCTGGCCTGGAAGCGCAAGTGGCGCATGCTCACGGTGCTCGGCACGGTGGCGGCGATGTCGTTCCTGCTCAACGTGACGACCATCCACAGCCACCGCACGGCCGCGTTCTATTCGCCGCTGTCGCGCTTCTGGGAACTGATGATCGGCGGCATGCTGGCCTATGCGCGGCTGCACCGCCCGCCGCCGAAGGCGGGCTGGAGCCGCCACGCGCAGTCGATCGCCGGCCTCGTGCTGATCGTGCTGGGCCTGTGCTACATCCGCGGCGGCAAGGCCTTCCCCGGGTTCTGGGCCATCCTGCCGTCGGTAGGCGCCTTCTTCTGCATCGCCGCCGGACCGAGCGGCGTGCTCAACCGCTATGTGCTCGCGTCCAAGCCGATGGTCTGGGTCGGGCTGATCAGTTACCCGCTCTACCTCTGGCACTGGCCGCTGCTGGCCTATGCGCGCATCCTCGAGGGCAAGCTGCCATCGGACGGCATCCGCGCGCTGATGCTGGTGGCGTCGTTCGTGCTCGCGTGGCTGACCTACCGGTTCGTCGAGCGCTACACGCGCCGCAGCGAGAACCCGACGGTGACGGCGGGGCTGGTGGCCGTGATGATCGGCTTCGTCGTGCTCGGCCTGCTGGCGACCACGCGCTACTACGTGGGCCGCCACAGCGATCCGTACTTCAACAAGACCGCCGCGGCCGCCAAGGACTGGGCCTACCCGGACGGCCTGAGCCCGATCAAGGTCGACGGCGAGGTGCTGCAGCAGATCGGACAGGGCAAGCGGCGGGTGCTGTTCTTCGGGGACAGCCATGTCGAGCAGTACGGGCCGCGTGCCGTCGAGCTCTCCAAGACATCGCCGGGCACGCTCGATTCGCTCTCCTTCGTGACCTGGGGCGCGTGCCCGCCGATTCCCAACGTGGTCGACGAGCAGAACAACCTGTGCGGCGAACGCCGCGACGGCGGCATGCGGCTGGCCATGAGCGACCGGTTCGGCGCCGTCGTCTTCGGCGGCTGCTGGAACTGCTACTTCACCGAGACCGGCAAGCCCAACGCAGAGAACGCAGCGGCCGACCGCTACTACTTCTTCGACGGCAAGGACAAGCGGCGCTTCATGGGCGGCGGCGGCGTGGACTTCTCGCTCAACATGCTCGAGACCGTGCTGACCACGTTGGCCAAGCACAAGCAGGTCTACCTGCTGCTGGACAACCCGGTCGGCGAGGGCTTCGGCCCCGAGGAGTTCATCAAGGGTGGCCGCCTGGGCGACATGCAAGTGGGCAAGATGTCGCCCACCGCTCCCTGGGACGCGAGGCAGAAGGCGCTGCACGAGCGCATGCGGCAGATCGCGCAGCGTAGCGGCGCCATCGTGATCGACCCGATCCCGAGCCTGTGCCAGAAAGACTGGTGCACCCGTGCCGATGCCGACGCCACGCCGATCTACAAGGACGCGGGCCACCTGCGCGCCGAGTACGTGCGCTCGCACGCCACCTACATGGACCCGGCGATGACGTCGGCGCCGGCCCGCTGAGGTCCGGGCTGCGGCGGCCTGCGGGCCGCCGCGGCGCGCATCAGGACTTGTAGACCTTGCGCAGGCTGCGGATGCCCGGCAGCTTCGTCAGCGCGCCGATGAAGCGCACCATGCCCGGCGTGCTCCGGCGCAGCAGGAACAGCGTGATCCACAACCGCAGCTTCTTCTTGCGGCCCACATACGGGTTCGCGAAGACGATGGCCGCGTAGTCATCGAGCACCGCCGTCATCTCGCCGCGGTACTGGTCGTCCTTCTTGATGGCCTCGATCGCCTCGTTCACGAAGAACAGCTGGAAGCGCGGCATCAGGTATTCGCGCAGGTAGTAGCGGCCGCGCTGGTGCTCGTCGGGGAACATCTGCAGCAGCTTCTTGAAGTACTTGAAGCGGCTGCGCACCATGCGGATGCCGAACGAGGTGCTGGCCGTGTGGATGCACCAGACCGTCACGGCCTTGTCCACGAAGTGATTGCTGTAGCCCTTGCGGAAGATGCGCAGGAACAGGTCGTCGTCCTCGTAGCCCATGAACTGCGAGTCGAAGCCGCCCACCGCGTCGAAGGCCTTGCGGCTCACGAGCGCGGCCGAGGGCAGCACGAACATGTCGTAGCGCAGCAGGTCGAAGATGCTGCGCTTCGGGTGCTGTGCGTGGTCCTTGATGACGCCGGTGCGGATCACGTTGCCGTCGCCGTCCGCCTCGTACAGGTCGGCGTAGATGTAGCCGAACAGGCGGTCGTCCCACGGGATCGACGACACCAGCGTCTCGATGTGGTTCGGCAGGTAGAAGTCGTCCTGGTCCAGGAAGCAGATGTACTCGGAGGTCGACGCCGCCACGCCCGCATTGCGCGCCGAGCCCTGGCCGCCGTTCTCCTTGTCGAGGATGCGAAACGGATAGCGGGCCGCCAGCCCGTCGAGCGCGGCGCGCTCTTCCGGGCGGGAGCCGTCGTTGACCACGATCACCTCGTGCGCCGGCACCGACTGCTCGAACACGCTCTTCACCGAGCGCTCGATGAAATCGGCGCCGTTGTAGAACGGGATGATGACCACGACGTTCGGCCAGGCCATCGGCTCGCCAGGCGGGGAAGGGTTCGCGGGGACGTTGGTTGGGTTCATTGTTGTTGTGTCAGACGGATTCGAAAAGATCGCGGACCACGCCGCGCACCCCGCGGCCGAACTTGTCGTAGCGACCGGTCATGGCCTCGCGCAGGATCGGCACGCACCGGGCCAGGCGCGAGGCCGGCAAGGCGGCGCGGAAACGCTGGTGCACGATCTTGCTGCGCACCTTGTCGATGATCTCGGGGGGCACGCGATCGCCCAGTTGCAGCAGGCGCTCCAGCAACAGCTCGGCCTTGATCGCGCGCTCGACGTGCGTGTTGCCGCGCGAGGCGAGCGCCTTGCGCACTTTTTCCTTGTAAGTGTCGCGGCGGGCGCCGATCTGGTTGGATTCGTGCTGGCGGTATTCGATGAGGGACTCTTCCAGCAGGTCGACCCGCGACGTCGTCGACGCGATGATGGCCAGCCATTCGTCGTGCACCCACTCCACCGGCAACGGCAAGGCATCGGCGAGCAGCGAGCGACGGAAAACCGTGGTGGCGCCGGTCACGAGGTTGCGGCGCAACAGCACGTCGAAGGCATTGCCGGCGTGGACGCGCGCCAGTTCCGAAGGCGAAACTTCCAGGGCATGGAACAGTGTATGACCGATGTCTTGGCGGTCGGTGTCCACGAGGCGTGCGTCGGTGTGCAGCAGCACCAGGCTGTCGTCCTGCTCGAAGCGAGCCACCATTTTTTCAAGGCGGTCGGGCATCCACACGTCGTCCTGGTCGCTCAGCGCGATCAATTCGCTGGTGCAGGCGCTGATGGCCTGCTCGAAATTCTTGACGACGCGCAGCGCCGTGGTGTTCTCGAAGATCCGCAACGCCACGGGATGTTGTGGCCGCTCGGCGGCGCATTCAGCAACGGCGGCACGCACCACATCGACCGAACCATCGCGCGAGGCATCGTCGGACAGAACGATCTCGACCGGCGGACGGCTCTGAAGGCAGATGCTGCGAACCTGCTCGCGCAGGAAGCGCGCGCCGTTGTACGTGCACAGCGCAACGGAAACTTCAAGGGGACGGGTGATACTCATGGGTTGCTCGCTTTGTCGAGTGCGCGCGGCCCGTCAGATGTCTTTGCGGACGCTTTTTTACTTGTTCACGGGTGCCGATGGCCGGTGTTCCAATCGGGTCGCCGAATCAGCGCCGGTAAAATTATCGCCCACTTCACACCAAACCGAACATGCGCCCCTTCCGTCACACGGCCGAGGGACAGGTTCCCGGCCTTGGCAAGCTTCGCGATGACTGGCTCCCCCGCCGTTCATCCATGAAAAAGGAAAAAATCTCTTGACACGCATCGGCAGCGAAAAACTGGCGCTCGACGAAGCCGGTTTCAACAACCGCCCGGACAAGGGCGGCACCGCCCCTCGGGCACACATTTCCGGACTCACATGAGCCAAGTTCACTCAAATCTGCACCGCAGCGTCTTCGCTGACTGGTGGGAAGGTACACGCCGGACCGACATCTGGTGGACTCTTGCCTGGTTCGATATCGTGCTGCGCTACCGGCGCTCGATGCTCGGCCCCCTGTGGCTCACGCTCAGCATGGGGGCCATGATCGGCGGCATGGGGCCGCTGTACAGCTCCCTGTTCGGCACCCCGCTGGACAAGTTCTTTCCGCACCTGGCGCTCGGCATCATCTTCTGGAGTTTCTTCTCCAGCACGGTGACGGATGCGTGCAATGCCTTCGTCAGCTCGACCAACTACCTGAAGCAGGGCTACTTCCCCGTCAGTCTGTTCGTTTGGCGCAGCATCTCGCGTAACCTGATCCAGTTTGCACACCAGATCGTGCTGTACATCCCGGTCGCGCTCTGGGCGGGTGTCTCGCTCGGCTGGTCTGCGCTCCTGGTCATTCCTGCGTTCCTGATCGCTGTGATCAACGCACATGCACTGGGGCTCCTGCTGGGCCTGATCTGCACGCGGTACCGGGACGTCACCCAGATCGTCACCAGCGTGATGCAGATGTTGATGTTCCTGACCCCCGTGTTCTGGATTCCTGAAAATCTTCCGGGGCGCGCCAAGTACATTCTCTGGAATCCCTTCGCGCAAATGCTGGACCTGCTGCGCACTCCGCTGATGGGTGGCGTGGCACATGCCCACAGCTGGTGGGGCATCCTGGGCTGGACCGCGGTAACCGTTGTCGCCGCGACCCTGGTGTTCGCCAAATACCGCCGCCGCGTCGTCTACTGGCTCTGATCATGGCTCTTATCTCTCTCAAAAACGTCGGCGTCAGCTTCCCCATCTATGGCGCCGGCGCCTCTTCGCTGAAGAAGACGATTGCTGCGTCGGTCACGGGCGGGCGCTTCGGCAAGGAAACCGGCGTCACCGTGGTGCAGGCGCTGAACGGCATCAACCTCGAACTGAAAAGCGGCGACCGGCTCGGCCTCATTGGCCACAACGGCTCCGGAAAGTCCACCCTGCTGCGCACGCTGGCAGGCGTTTATGAACCCTCTTCGGGGGAAATGGTCCGCCAGGGCAGCGTGGCCAGCCTGATCGATCCGGCACTGGGCATCGAGCCGGACGCCAGCGGCATCGAGAACATCATGCTCAGAGGCCTTGTGATGGGCATGAGCCGCAAGGAGATCGAGCGGCAGATCCCGTCCATCTGCGAATTCAGCGGTCTCGGCGAGTACGTCAACATGCCGGTGCGGACCTATTCCACAGGCATGATGATGCGCTTGGCCTTTTCCATCTCGACCAGCGTCGAGGCGGACATCCTGCTCATGGACGAATGGCTGTCGGTGGGCGATGCGGACTTCAACGAGAAGGCCGAGAAGCGGATGCGGGACGTCGTTTCGAAATCCGGCATTTTGGTGCTGGCCTCGCATTCGCCCGAGCTGATCGCCAAGGAGTGCAACCGCGTCATCCACCTCGAACACGGGCGGATCATCGAGGAGCGCTGAAGCGGATCGAACCGCCCCGGGCCCTTGTGGCGCGGGGTGGTTGCTCCGCCGTTCAGTTGTCGAAGTTCAGGCGTTCCCGCTCTACCACCAGCGGGCGCTTCATCACATGCGTCAAGATGGCGCCGACGTACTCGCCCAGAAGGCCGATGAAGAAGAGCTGGACCGAGGCGAAGAAGAACATACCGATCAGGATGGGCGCGGTGCCCATCGAGAACTCGCTCCAGAACAGCATCTTCAGGATCAGATAGAGCAGCGACACGCCAAGACTGACACCCGACAGCGCAAAGCCCACCATCGTGGCGATACGCAGCGGTACCCGCGAATGCGAGGTGATGCCCAGCATCGCGATGTCGTAGAGCGTGTAGAAGTTGTTCTTCGTGATGCCGCGCTTGCGGCGCGGTTGGTTGTAGGGCACCTGCACCGCCTCGAAGCCGACTTCCGACACCAGGCCGCGAAGGTAGGGGTAGGGATCGTCGATCCGGCGAAGCTCCTCCAGCACTTGCCTGTCGTACAGGCCGAAGCCGGTGAAGTTCTGGATCAGCTTGACGTCGGCAATGCGCGTCACGGTCCGGTAGTAGGCGCGGCGGATCGCGAACATCAGGCCCGACTCGTCGGCGGTCGGCTTGACCCCCACGACCAGCTTGGCACCGTTGTGCCAGTGCTCGACGAAGGCCTTCATCAACTCCGGCGGGTCCTGGAGATCGGCCACCAGCAGGATCGCAGCATCACCGCGTGCCTGCAGCAACCCGTGGTACGGCGAGCGGATGTGCCCGAAATTCCTTGCGTTCAGGATCACCTTGACGTTGCGATCGGCAGCGGCCATCGCGCGCAGGATCTCCGGCGTTCGGTCGGACGAGAAGTTGTCGATGAACAGATGCTCATACGTCACGCCCTCGATCGTCTCGAAGACGGCGCGCGCCTGGCGGTACACCTCCTCGACGTTCTCTTCCTCGTTGTAGCAGGGGGTGACGACGGTGATGTGTTTCATGAGGCAGAGAAAACAAAGCGGCGCTGGAGCACAAAGGCGATCAGCGCCAATGGAAGAATGACCATCGCGTTCGCCACATAGACACTGAGCCCGGCGCGCAGCAGCAAGGCAACCGAGCCGACATTGATCAGGTAGACGACAACATACACCGCGACGAAGCGGCCGAGTTGTGACAAGGGGGCGCCACCAAAGACGAGCCGCCCTGTGCTCTGGAAATTGAACGCCACGCCGAGCACGGTCGCCAGTCCGATGGCGAGCGGGTACGCAAGTCCCGCCCACACGAAGGCAGCGAACAATGCGTAGCCCACCACGGTGTTCAATCCACCGACCAGCAGGAAACGCAGCAGCTGCGAATTCAGCATCTCAGGACATTTTCCACTTGCCGACGAAAGGCGCCACCCGCGCGCGCACCGACACCAGGTCGAGTCCATGCTCGCGCATGGCATGAGCATAGGAGCCGCAAGTTTCAGAGAAACGCTCGCCCACACCAATGCGCAGCACCGGGACGGGCGTCGCCTCGGAGATCGCCTCCAGCACCGCGGCGCCGAGTCCACCAGCCGCCGAATGCTCTTCCAGCGTGACGATGGCCCGGCTTTGCGCGGCAAGCGAACTCAGTTGCCCGGCATCGAGCGGCTTGATCCAGGGCGCACTCCAGACCGGCACACCGAGCTCGGCACCCAACACACATGCGGCCTTGACCATGGAGCCGGTGGCGATCAGCTGCACCGGGGCATTCCCCTCCTGCACACGGACCAGCTCACCGCGCACCAGCGAAGGCGCCTGGACATGCACGGCGCCCAGGTCGGCCTTGCCCATGCGCATGTAGACCGGGCTTTCGAGCGCCAATGCCGTCGACATGCAGGCCGTGAGTTCGTGCGCGTCGCACGGCGACATGATGTCGATGTGCGGCACCCCGCGCAGGCAGGCGATGTCTTCGAAGCTCTGGTGGCTGGTGCCCAGCGTGCTGTACACCAGCCCGGCACCGTCACCGGTGAAGATGACCGGCAGCTTCTCGTAGCAGACGTCGATCTTGATCTGCTCGAGGACCCGCACCGGCACGAAGGCGCTCAGGCCATAGACGATCGGCCGGAAGCCGGCTTTGGCCAGCCCAGCGGCCACGCCCACCATGTTCTGCTCGGCAATGCCGGCGTTGATGTACTGGTCCGGGCAGCGCTTGCGGAACTCGTCGAACAAGGCGTAGCCGTGGTCTCCTGTCAGGAGCACCACGCGCTCGTCCCTGGAAGCCGCCTCGACCAGGGCTGCGGAGAACGCGGCCCTCATGCCGATGCTCCCTCGAGTTCGCGCAGCGCCTGCGCGTACAGCTCAGGATTCAGGCGCGAGTAGTGCCACGCATTCACGTTTTCCATGTAGGAGACACCTTTGCCTTTCACCGTCTTCGCGACCAGCGCCTTGGGCCGGCCGTTGTGGCGCCCTTCCAGGTCGGTGATCGCCGCAGAGATGGCCTCCATGTCATGACCATCGACCGTCAGCACATCGAAGTCGAAGGCTGCGAACTTGGCTCCGAGATCACCCAGCTGCATCACCTCGTCGGTGGTGCCCATCGCCTGGAAACCGTTCGCGTCCACGATGACCATGAGGTTGTCCAGCTTCGCGTGCGCCGCGAAGAGCATGGCCTCCCAGATCGGTCCCTCGTTGATCTCGCCGTCGCCGATGAGGGCATAGCATTTCTGGCCGCTCTTGCGCCGCGACGCGGCCAGGGCAAGCCCCACGCCGACCGAAAGCCCATGACCGAGCGTGCCGGAGGTCACCTCGCACCCGGGCACGTGTGCGTCCGACAGCCCCTTGAGCCGGGAACCGTCGTGGAAGTACCTGTCGATGTCGGTGCGGTCCAGCCACCCCAACTCGTACAGGCAGGCGTATTGCGCCATCACGCCGTGGCCCTTGCTCAGTACCAGATAGTCGCGTGCAGGATCGGCGGCATTGGCCTTGTCGTAGCGCATGTGGCGCCCGTACAGGCAGGACAGCAGCTCGATGATCGAGAAGGCGCAGCCCAGGTGCACGGCGTTGCCTGCGTAGGCCATCTCGAGCACCGTCTTGCGCAAGGAGGCAGGGTCGAATGAATGTCTCATGATGAAAAAGATCGGTTGGTACCCGGCGTGGCAAGCCAGGAGAGGGTTCGGCGGATTCCTTCCTCGAGACCGACGGCATTCGTCAACCCGAGCTCATCGGCCGCGCGCTTCACATCCGGAACGTACCGATGGCCGGCCAGACCCGGGACTGCGCGCCCTGCCACCTGGACAGGGATGCCCGTGCGTGCAACACGCGTCACCTCACCGGCAAGTTCGGCGATGGTCACCTCGTTGTCGCCCCCGACGTTGTATACGCGGCCAGGTGCGCCCAACGCCAGGCAGCTCAGCAGCCAACGCGCCATGTCGCCCGCGTACTGATAGGTCCGGATCGCCTCGCCGCTTCCCTGCACCACGATGCCCTGGCCGTTCGCGGCCTGGGCAATGAACTGGGCCGCCGCAGCGCCGCTCGAAGGCAGCAGATAGGGCCCCAGGAATGCGAAACAACGCGCGACAACCACCTCGAAGGGCCAGGGTTGCGCCACGACGCTTTCTGCCCGGCGCTTCGCCCGGGTGTACGCATTCGCACCATCGGCCTCGTGCCACGGCTGCGATTCCGCGAGCCGCGCCACGCCCAACTGGGCGCCGTACACCGCGCCCGAGCTGACATGCAGAAGCCGGCGCACGCCACTGGCGGCCGCGAACTCGCACGCGCGACGCGTTCCCGCCTCGGACAGGTGCTCGAGCCGGCCAAGGTCCGCCCCGGGTGGAGCCACCGGCAATGCCGCATGGATGATGGACGAGAACGTTCCGCCTGGAAACTCGAAATCGACGACATCGCCCTGGTGCAATTCGACCGGCTTCGCCTTCGCGAGATGCGGGCTGCCTTGCGCGAACCGGTCGGGCTCGCGCGTCAGCACCGTCACGCGCAGGCCGAGACCCAACGCTCTGTCGGCATGCAGCAGGCATTCCAGCAGCCACTTGCCGACGAAGCCGGTGCCGCCCGTCAGGAACAGCGCCTGTCCGCGCAACACGTCCCACACGCTCGGCGCGGTCAACCTCAGCACCTCATCGAGTTCCGACGCCGGAACAGGAGGCGCAAGGTCAGTCAAAGCGCAGGCCGAGGTAGGTCTCGATGCTTTCGACGGCGTGATCGAGCATCGGCTCGGTCAGACCCGGGTAGACGCCGATCCAGAACGTGTCGTTCATGATCCGGTCGGTGTTCTTCAGCTCGCCGACCACGCGGTAGTTGCGGCCGATCATGTACGGCTGGCGCAGCAGGTTTCCCGCGAACAGGAGACGTGTACCGACCTTCTGCTGGTCGAGGTAAGTGAGCAGGTCCACGCGCCGCGTGTTGGCCGCCTCGCGCAGGGTGATCGGGAAGCCGAACCACGACGGCTCGGAGCCCGGCGTGGCTTCGGGGAGCTCCAGGAACTCTTCGCAGCTGCGCAGGCGCTCTGTCAGGTAGGCGAAGTTCTTCTTCCGTGCCGCCACGAAGCCGTCCAACCGGTCGAGCTGGGCCAGGGCGCATGCCGCCTGCATGTCGGTGATCTTGAGGTTGTAGCCTAGGTGGGAGTACGTGTACTTGTGGTCGTAGCCCTCGGGCAGATCGCCGAGCTTCCAGCAGAAGCGCTTGTTGCAGGTGTTGTCCTTGCCGGGCGCGCAGTAGCAGTCGCGACCCCAGTCGCGGATGGATTCCGCGATCAGCCGGAGTTCGTCGTTGTTGGTGAACACCGCGCCGCCCTCCCCCATCGTGATGTGATGGGCGGGATAGAAGCTCAAGGTGCCGATATCGCCGAAGGTGCCCACGAGCTGCCCTTCATAACGTGCGCCCAAGGCATCGCAGCAGTCCTCGACCAGCCACAGTCCATGCTTTTCGCAGGCGGCCTTGACAACCTTCAGGTTGTACGGATTGCCCAGCGTGTGCGCCAGCATGATCGCCTTGGTACGCGGGCCAATGGCGGCCTCGAGCAGATCAGCATCGATGTTGTAGGTTGGGATGTGCACGTCGACGAACACCGGGACTGCGCCGCACTGCAGGATCGGATTCACCGTCGTGGGGAAGCCCGCCGCCACGCCGATCACCTCGTCGCCGGGCTTGATCGCGCGGTCGCCGAGCTTGGGAGATGTCAGGGTCGAGAACGCGACCAGATTGGCCGAAGAGCCGGAGTTCACGGTCATCAGGTGCTTCACACCCAGATAACCCGCAAGACGGCTTTCGAACAGCGTGTTGAAGCGCCCCGTCGTGAGCCATGCGTCGAGCGACGCATCGACCATCAATTGCATTTCGGGCGCGCCGACGACCTTGCCCGAAGGCGGGATCATGGTTTCGCCGGGCACGAAGGGCGTGGGCACGCTGGCCAGGTCGCCGTACTCGCCGACCAGGGCGAGGATCTTCTTGCGCAGCTCGTTTTTCTTGAAGGAGATTTCAGTCATGGGTGGGGGTGCTTTCGTATTGTTCGATTTGTTCAAGGGTAACGTCGGCCATGTCGCGACCGTCGAGCCAGGCGCGCTGCCAATCGACGATGGCACCGAGGCTTTGGCGCAGATCCCAGCGCGGAATCCACCCCAGCGTCTGCCGTGCCTTTGAGCAGTCGAGCTTCAGCCAGTTGGCTTCGTGAGGCTGGTCTTCTTGTGCATTGCTGCGCCATTGCGCGCCGCCGCCCCACAGATCGACCAGACGGTCCGCGATCCAGGAGACAGGTCGGGCGTCCGAATCCGCCGGGCCAAAGTTCCAGGGCTGCGCCCATCCCGGGCCCTCGGCATGCAGGCGCTCGGCCAGCATCATGTAGCCCCGAAGCGGCTCCAGCACGTGCTGCCACGGCCGGACCGCATGGGGGTTGCGAATGTCCGCCACACGCCCTTCGGCAAAGGCATGCAGCAGATCGGGCACGAGCCGGTCTTCCGACCAGTCGCCTCCGCCGATCACGTTGCCGGCACGGGCCGTTGCGAGCGCAACGCCGTGCTCGCCATGACGGGCTTCATTGAAGAACGAAGACCGGTACGAGGCCGCGACCAATTCCGAGCATCCCTTGCTGTTGCTGTACGGGTCGTAGCCGCCCATGGGTTCGTTCTCGCGATAGCCCCACTGCCATTCCCGGTTCTCGTAGCACTTGTCACTGGTCACGACCACGATCGAGCGGACGCTGCTGCAGGCGCGCGCCGCCTCGAGCAAGTGCACCGTGCCCATCACGTTGGTGGAATAGGTCTCCACCGGATCGACGTAGGAACGCCGTACCAACGGCTGGGCGGCCAAGTGGAACACCACTTCGGGCGCGAACTCGTGCAGGGCAGTGCGCAGTGCACCGAGGTCGCGCACGTCGCCGATCAGCGAATCCGTGGCCGAGCGCGCCATAGCCAGCGCATGCAGGCTGGGCTCGGTGGACGGCGCCAGTGCGTAGCCTCGGACAATGGCACCGTGCTTGCCCAGCCACAGCGCGAGCCAGCTGCCCTTGAAGCCCGTGTGCCCCGTGAGGAAGACGCGCTTGTCGCGCCAGAAAGACGGCGTCATTCCCAGACCTTCCAAGGTGCCCGACCGCCCGCCCACAGCTCTTCGAGATGGGTCTTGTCGCGCAGCGTGTCCATCGGTTGCCAGAAGCCGCCGTGCTTGAATGCGGCCAGCTGCCCTTCGGCGGCCAGGCGCTCAAGCGGCTCACGCTCCCACACGGAGGCGTCGTCCGCGATGTAGTCGATCACCGAAGGCGACAGCACAAAAAAGCCGCCGTTGATCATGGCGCCGTCGCCCTTTGGCTTTTCCTGGAAGCTGCGCACCTTGTCACCCTGCATGTCGAGTGCGCCGAAGCGCCCAGGCGGGAAGGTGGCGGTGAGCGTGGCCTTGACCTTCTGCGACTTGTGGAAGGCAATGAGTTCGGTGATGTTCAGGTCAGCCACCCCGTCGCCGTAGGTGAAGCAGAAAAGCTCTTCGTCCCGCACGTAGGGCGCCACACGCTTGAGGCGCCCGCCGGTCATGGTGTCTTCGCCGGTATCGATGAGTGTCACGCGCCAGGGTTCGGCCTTGCGGTGGTGGACTTCCATGGTGTTGCCGACCATATCGAAGGTGACGTCGGACATGTGAAGGAAGTAGTTCGCAAAGTACTCCTTGATCACGTAGCCCTTGTAGCCGCAGCAGATGACGAAGTCGTTCACACCGTGCGCGGCGTAGATCTTCATGATGTGCCAGAGGATGGGCTTGCCGCCCACCTCGATCATGGGCTTGGGCTTCAGGCCCGTTTCTTCCGAAATGCGGGTGCCCAACCCACCCGCCAAAATCACAGCCTTCACTTCTTCCCCCTTGAAAATCAATCCAATTTTAATCGAGGCGAGTCACAGCATTCACCGCACCCTGCTCGTTTTCGCAGACCAGGCCACGCTCGCCAGAGCCAACGCTACAAAGACCGAAAAAATCTTGGGGAGAAAGAAATACCTTACCTCGAACTGCACCAAAACAAATATCACGAAGAAACAGGCGTAAAAAGAAGAAAGCGCCCAAAAATAGACAAGGAAATCAGATGATTTTCGAATTAAATACAGAAAAAAGAATGAGACCGCAAACAAAATCAATACAACTGAATTTCCCAAATAGTCACCGGGAACATCCTCCGCCAAAAGCTTCGGAAAGGAGCGAATCGTCGGAAACCAGTAGATTCTTGCCAGCGACGCCTTGTACTCAACCCACTCTCCAAAATGGTCGAAGAATGCCTTGTAAAAAAGGGAGGGCTCTGTTTTTCCGCAAAAATCGGGCTCGAACTTACAGGCCAAATGCCCCCCGCCCGCCACAACAAAGTCTCCGTCCATCTCCCTCAATTTTTCCTCGGACATCAAGGCATTTCGGATGACGATGTCTTGCGTTTGAACCCAGTCCCATCTGCCGACGTCGACATAGTGATAAATGCGCCACGGCAGCATCAAGAGTTGCGCTGCAAGCACACAGATTGCCATCGCCTTCAGCGCAGTTGATCCGTTTGTTCGAATTGATTTTTTCTTTAAAAGAAAACTCAACGCCAGCACCAATACCACCAGCCCAAGAAAACCGACACTGAGCACAAGCGCGATCAATTCATACTGCGAGCGAAAATAGGCCGCCAGCGCCAAAAAAACACCACCGGCCACTGCGTAGCGCACGACCCCGGTTCTGGCAGCAATCAGAAGAAGAAATGTGAATGTGATGAAGAATAGAACCGAAAACCCTTCGCCAAAGGAAAGGCCCACCGGTTGCAAAAGAAAAAATCTTGTGACCGGAAACAGGAATGGGACCAGCGGCAGCAACAGGGCCAAGAATGCCGAAACATAAAATGAAAGATAGCGCCTGACCGTCATCAGCATGAAGACGCCAGTGACGATGGTCAACCCGAGAAGAACCACGAGAAACGGGGCTTCCGTGCCAAGCATCTTGAAAATTCCGCCCAATAGCAGCACGAATCCTGGCGGCCAGAGATTGAAGATCCAGGCGGACGGCTGCGCCAGCCACCCCTGATCAGCGACTTCAAGCCCAGCTCGGGCAAACGTTTTTGGATCGTTGATGGTCGGGAAATTCAAAAAATCCGAAACACTGATCCACAAGTTCGGCTGTATGGCACTGTCCCGGAACCAACTGATGGCGAGCAAGGCCGCCGCGTAAAAGAAAGCGACAGCAATTCGCTCCGTCGTTGTTTTTTTCATTCGTGAATTTTTCGACTTCCGACCGGGCGCGGGACGTTCATTCCTGATTCAAGAACCGGACATGGCGCGCCGGCGCCCCCACGACCAGCGAGAACGGTGCCACGTCGCGCGTCACTACGGCACCCGCCGCCACCATGGCATCATGCCCGATGGTGATGCCCGGCGTGATCACGGCGCCAGCCCCGATCGAAGCGCCGCGGCACACAGTCGTACGCAGAAACGACTCCGGATAGACCTTTGACCGGGGAAACAGGTCATTGGTAAAAATGGCGCCGGGGCCAATGAATACATTCGACTCGAGCGTGATGCCGTCCCAGAGATAGACTCCGGACTTGACTGTCACGTTGTCACCCACCACGACATCGTTCTCGATGAAGCAATGTGCCGACACATTACAATTGGCGCCAATGCGCGCACCCGCGAGGACAACATTGAATTGCCATATGCTTGTTCCATCACCAATTTCCTTGGCTTGAACATCGGCAAGAGAATGAATAAACGCCGAATTATTTGAAGTCATTTTGAGTCCATGCTTTCATGAAGTTTCACGAGATTCCGAATCGAGCCGCAACACGCACATCCATACAATGATCCGATTTCGCTCCTTGCTGCTACGCGCCCTCACTCGAACAAAATTCGTCAATGCGGAATATTATAAGCAAAAATATGAAGATGTTGCAAGGGCGGGACTGGATTCAAATTACCATTATTTCAAATACGGAATAAATGAAGGCCGATACCCCAATCACTCCACCGAACGACTCGTCGATTGGATTTACGCCACCACCACGAAATTCCTGATTCGCTTCTGCCTCAACGAATCCTACTACCTTCGAACCTACCGCGATGTGCGGGAAGAAGGAATTTCCCCAAGCACTCACTATGCACTGAAAGGTCGCAAGGAAAAAAGATACATCAATCGCTTCTTTGCAGCGATGAGCGGTTTGATCTATTTTGCGAAACTCGAACTCACATCACTCTCCAAAAACAGTGCCGCTCGCGAATCAGAGGTCGCGCTGTACAAATACTCAATCTTTGAGTCCGCCCGAAAGGGGATCTTCGAAGAAATAAAATCCAAAGCCATTTCCCGACAATTGAGCGAAAAAAACTCAGGAGAAAAGATATTTCTCTCGAAGCTCAAAACCATCGAATTCTTCGACCTCCCCAAGGCCGGGTACAAGCTGGAAGACATCGAACCCGCCTATCCGATGGATTTTCAAGAACCGAAAATCATCGGCTCGAACGCTGAACGCCCGCTACGCAGAGCGGAAGTTCCGCGCAAATGGCTCGCAACGATCGATGACGCCGCTGTCCTTGGTGGATTTCAGGTAGTGGCAAAGCATCGCATGGTGATTTACGAGCCAGCGGCAGATCCACATCAGGGTTTTGTAGCAGGCATCTGGCCGTACGTCGTCTCGCTCGATGAAAAGAGCGAAGTTCTTTTCTGGTTCCGCTATAAACAAGAAATCAGCATTCCTTCTGCCATATTGCTGAGCGGTCGCTGCAGTCCAAACTACTACCATTGGCTTATAGAGTACCTCGGGAAATCCCATATTCTTTCGAAGCAGGACCGCCTGAGAAAAACGCCGCTGATCGTCGACGACAAGATGTTTCCGCAGGAATTCGAGTCGCTGCAGACCATGCTGCCCGACTGGCCCATTTACCGGCTCGATGACTCCACGTTGCTGAAAGTAAAAAAACTTCACGTGGTATCTGCCTGCACGAACCTGACCGACAACCTGCGCGGGCCGATGTGGAAGTTCTCGGCCATCTGCTTCAAGACTTTGGGCCACATGCGGTCCACCGTTTTCCAGCGGTTCGGCATCGAAGAGGCGGGCCCCGGCAGCAGAAAGGTTTTCCTTGCGCGTCGCACCGGCCGGAACATCATCAACACCCCAGAAGTCGAAGAGGTGCTCGCGTCGTACGGCTACGAAATCGTGGACACCGGCCAGCTGTCGTTCGAGCAGCAGGTGCGCCTGTTCGCGGAAGCCCGCACCATCGTCGGCGCCATGGGAGCGGCATTCACCAACCTGATCTTCTGCCAGCCGGGCACGCAGGTGCTAGCGCTGTCGTCGCCCTACACGCAGCTCTTCTGCTCGCAATCGAACATGGCACTGTTTGCCGGGTGCAGCTATCAGATCCTTGTCGGCGAACACGCGTTGTTCCAGCCCGGCGACGAGCACACGGTTTCCGACCCGAGCTTGTTTCTCGACAGCTACGCCATCGATTCCAAGAAACTGGCGGCCGCGCTGGAGCACATCGAACGTCAGGCGGCCGAGGCATCCGCTGCCAAATAGCAGGTACCCACTGTCAGTCTGGCGGCCATCTCTGCCGAAGACCGCTCCATATCTGGATCTTCTGCTGTTCGTGGGGAAACACCGCGTCCCCGCAGTGCTCGAAATTGGCGGGGAACCCCTTCAACGCAGCCGGAAGCGGCGGCAGGCTTGCATCGATGTTGAGCCGGATCGCGACCACAGCCTTGTCGGCAAGGGCTTCGTTCGACGCAAGCACCGCGTCAGCCTGGGCGACGTTGTTCAACCAGGGCGTCTCCACAGGCACCGCGTTCAGCGCCAGCGCCAAGCCAGGGACGTTGTACAGACCCAGGAACGGTGCGCCGGGCGCAATGCGGCACTTCTCGATGGCCGCATCGATCTCGTGCATGAACTGCCGGGTTCCCGCATCCACCTTCACCCGACCCAACGGGCCGATGGTGACGGCGAAGGATTGCCGGTCCATGCGTTCGTTGAGGTTATAGGGGATCTTGGCTTTGGAAACGAGGATCTGGGCGCTCGTCAGCGCGACGAACCCGACCAGGATCGCCATCGACGCCACTGCATCCCTTGTTGCTACCGGTCTGGCGTACGCGGCGAGCGCCATCAAGGCGCCCCAGGAGGCCAGGGAAATGATCACCTGGCCGAAGAGCGCGTTGCCGGTTCCCATCGCCACGGTGTAGGGCAGCATGGCTAGCAGGACGAAGAGCCATCTGGAGCGCACCGGCACGGCCTGCCACGCAACCGCGAGCATGAGCGCCAGCAAGACCAATGCCCGTTGCATGTACTCGACGTACTGCGCCATGCCATACGAAAAATACTCCGCGGCGACAAGCGCATGGACGAGCGCGGCGATCACGAGTCCGATCGTCACCCAGCTTTTTCTGATCAGGTACACGAGAACCGCGACGATGAGAAACACATTCGAGCGCATCGCGTCGGCCGTGTAGCCCCCGAACTCGATGGCGTAGCGGCCCAGCCGCGTGAGGATGGGCTCGGTCTGGACCATCCTGAAGAGCGCCATGCCACCGCTAAAAGCTTGCGCCGCCTCAGTGGGCGTGGTGTGCGCGAAGAGGAGCGCGGCAAGCCCGAACAGCCCGCCAGCGATCACCGCCGCCAACGCCAGCGTCTTGCGCCCGCCCGAGCGGTCCAGCCACAGCACGGCGATCACCACGAGCACGAAGGTGGCCAGGCCCGACGAAGGCTTGCAGACGAACTCCACCGCGAGTGCGACGCCGGCCAACCCCAACATCCCGGCGCGCCCGGCTGCCGCCGTCTTGTCTCCAGCCAGCAGCACCAGCCCCAGAGAGAGGTACGCACCCGCCGAGGCCAGCAGGTTGTAGCTCGGCGACACATTGATGGTGATCGCATACAGCAACGCACAAACAACGGCGCAGCCGATCACGGCGATGCGGCCCGGCCACTGCGGCATGACGGACGCAGCGCGTCCTCGCGCCGCGGTCAGCGCGCCCATGCCGAGCACCGCCGCGCTGCCGGTCAGCAGCAGAAAGCCCGCCATCCGGAACGACGCGAGGCTGCCCGTGATCTGCCAGAGGGGTGCCATCGCCCATTGCTGAGCGCTGATGTAGTACCGGGTCTCGGCGGGATGGATCGCGAGCAGGAGGTAATAGGCCTCGTCGGTGATTTCGAAGCCGCGGTTGCGTGACCAGACCGCGTAGACGACCACCGCGCACACGGCGGCCAGCACGAGTGCTGCAACCGCCGCTTCCAACACGCGCCGCGGGGTTGTCGCGCGGCCGCCTGCCTCTTGGACAGGCTTCTTGCTGTCGGCCACGGGTTTCACGGCACCGAGGGTTGCTCGGCCCGCAGCGACCAGAGCCTTGCCGTGAAGAAGTTGAACAGCACGACGAACGGGATCAGCAGCAGCTGCCCATAGAACGGTGCGATGTGCGTGCTCGAGGTGAGCAGGTGCAGCAACAGCACGTTCAGCCCGACCGATACCAGGCCCGCACCGATGTACTTGGCGAGCCGCGATCCGTAGGTGACTTTTTCGCTCGGCTTGAAGACCCAGTAGTAGTTCAGCGTGTAGGTGAGCAGCATGCCGATCAACGAGACCAGCACCAGCGCGATCAGGTGATTGATGTGCAGCACCACCACTGACAGGTAGAAAAGCACCAGCGTGAAGAGAAAGTTCAGCCCCCCGACGACGGTGAACTTGGAAAACTGCGCGGCGAGGGTCTTGAGACGAATCACGCGCCGGGCTTCAGAAACGGTCCCTGACGATGTAGTTCGGCCGCTTGCGCACTTCCTCGTTGATGCGCCACACGTACTCGCCGACCACGCCCAGCATCACCATGATGAGTCCGCCGATCAGCAAAACAGCGATCATCAGCGGTGCCCAGCCCTCGAATGGCGTGTGGCCCCGTGCCCATGCGACCACGATGCTGAGGCTGTAGAGCACGCCCAGGCCGGAAGTCAGCAGTCCCACCAGTGAAATGAACCGGATAGGCAAGTAAGACGCGTCCAGCATCGCATCCAGGAAGTTTTTCAGTTTCTTGCCGAAGTTGTACTGCGACTTGCCGATGGTGCGCTTTTGCCGCTCATAGGGGATCAGGCTGGTCCGGTAGCCGGTCCACAGCAGGTCGCCCTGAAAGAACCGGTGGCGCACGTCGATGGCATTGAATTCGTCCATCACCTTGCGGTCCATCAGCACGAAGTCGAAACCACCCGACGGCATCTGAGGAATGGCCATGCGCAGCATGCCGTAGGCCAGACTCGAATACGTCTTGGCCAGCCAGGTGTCCGCGCGGTCCGTACGGTGGCAGATGACGATCTCGGACCCGGCAATCCACTTGTCGACCATCTCAGGGATCAGATCTACCGGGTCTTGCAGGTCCGCAGAAATATTGATGACCGCGTCTCCCGTCGCTTCCTTGAAGCCCGCCAGCATCGCGGCCATCTGGCCGAAGTTGCGCGTGAAGGTCAGGCCCTTCACGTTCGGATCACTCGCACGGAGCTTGCGGATTTCTTCCAGCGAGCCATCGGTCGAACCATCGTCGATGAAGATCACCTCGTACTGGTGCGCCTTGAGGCGGTCTGCGAAAACGCCGGCGATCTTCTCGTGTGTCTTGGAGATCGCGCCCTCGTTCTGATAGACCGCGACGACGAAGGAGACTTTCATTTTTTTGGCCCGCGCTCGCACATCAGGAAAATGCTCGAGCACAGGTCGGGATAGACCTGCCCGAGTTGGTAGCAGCCTTCCAGGTATTCCTTGGAAATGATGTCGGTCTTCAGCAAACGGTCCCACTGGAAGTTCGCCAGCGCCTTGAAGAAGATGCCGCTTCGGTGCACCACACGCAGGCCGGCGGCGACAGCATCGCGCTCCAGCGTGTCCAGCGAATAGGTGCACAGGTGGCCGTGCTGCGCCTCGGCGGGCGTGACCGCCGCGTTGTGGGTGATCAGGCCCATCTTCACGGCAATCTGCCGTGAAGGCGCATTGGCATTCGGGCACACGAGAAAGAAGCGCCCATCCTCGCTCAGCCACTCGTCGTTGATGCGCTTGAGCACCTTGACCGGATCGTCCAGGTGTTCGAGCACATGCGTGAGCACGATGTTGTCGTAGCGGTGCGGCAGCGTCGCGTCCTCGAAGCGAGAGTGGATGAACTGCGCCTTGTCGCCCAGACGCTTCCTCGCCTCGTTGAGTGCCACTTCGGAGGCTTCGACGCAGGTCACGTCGTCGAAGCGCGCCACCAGGCGCCGGGTGAAATCGCCTTTGAAGCTGCCTAGTTCCAGCACCTTGCCAGGCCGGATGAACGGCTCGAACGACCGCAGCATGTACGGGTGCATGACGTCGAAGTCGAAGCCATACGCATACTGGTGGTCGGCTGTGTCCGCGATCTCTTTGTCGTAGTTGCGTTCTGTGCTCATTTTTTATCCCCGCCCGTCGCCGGGCGCTCCATGCAGATCAATTCGCCCGTTTTCGAAGCCGGGACGAAGCCCATGCGGGCGTACAGGCGGACCGCCGCCTCGCTGCGCTGATTGACTTCGAGCCTGTAGCACCTCGCACGAGGAATATCCATGCGGTCGAAGCAGCTCTGCAGCAATCGCTGCGCCAGGCCCGCGCCGCGGCACGAGGGCGCGACGCTGACGTTGGTCACGAAGACGTCGGGCCCCGCATTGTCGTACACCGCGACCAGCCCGACGAGGCCCAACGCGGCATCCCAGGCCTCGAAGCGGATCGCCTTGCCGGCAATTTTTTCGGCGTAGGCCGCAATGTCCACGCGCCCGGCGAGCGGCGGCGCGAAGCTGTCGCTGCATTCCCGCAGATGCCGGGCGATCTCGTCAGCCGAGGCCCGGTCGACCGCCAACGCGAAACGCCCCCGCGGTGTCATGCCCTGCGTCACTCGAGCACGGCAAGCCCGAAGCCATGGCGCCCGAACTCGTTGCCGTTGTAGAGCAGATAGACCTTGCCTTGGAAGGTGAAGGCATGTGGATAGCACTGCATGTCCGAATCCCATTCCGTTTCCGGGATGTCCAGCTTCGGCGTATCGTCGTCGCGGGTCCAGTTCGAGAGGTCGTCCGACCAGGCATGGCCGATGCGGTAGCCCCGGCCCTTGGTCGCACGAAAGTCGAACGACTGGCGAAAGCAGAAGAACATGTGGAACCGGCTGCCGATGCGAACGACCGTCGGCAGCGCCTGGCTCTCGTCGGGCCCCAGACTGTCGGAGACGATCTGCCTGGCCTCTTCCTTGACCCAGTGAATCCGGTCGGTCGAGGTGGCGTGGCCGATCTTGTAGGTGCGGTCGGGCGCAGCGCCATCGGCGTACTGCTTCCAGCCGGTGCCGAAGATGTACCACATGTGAAACACGCCATCGACCGGGAGCACGAAGGCATCGCCCACGAGGCAGGGCTCGTGCAGCGATGCGCCCATGACGGGGCCGTGACCGAGTTTGGTGAAGGTAAGGCCGTCGTCATGGCTCTCAGCCAGGCCGACCGCCGTATCGACCGACACCGACACCCGCCGGTTCCACCCGCAAGTGAAGGCCGAAATCTTGCCGTCGTGGCGCACCACGTTGATCGGGAAGATGCCGTGCTCGTCGAAGCAGCCCAGTTCGCCCAGCGGGATGACCGGCTTGTCGGCCACGCGGAGGATGGTGCGCAGGTCCGGCCCGACGTCGACGAACGCAACGTGGCTCAGGAACTTGCCGTTCTTCGGATCGACAGCGCGCGTCGAAAAATAGATCCGCACGAAGTCGTCGAAGACCAGCGTCTGCGGCGACTGCGCGAACTGCACGCAGCCGTTGGGGAGCGTGTGCTGCGTCGGGTCGAATATCTTGCCCAGCCTCTTCCACTTCATTGCCATGTCCTCACTCCATCTTTCCGTCGAGCACTGCGAGCCCGAAGCCCTCGCGGCCGACCTGGTTGCCCAGGTAGGCCATGTAGATCTGCCCGTCCACCTCGAAGACGTGCGGGTAGCTGATCATTTCCGAATCCCAGCCCGTCTCGGAGATGTCGATGCCGGCCTTGTCGTCGTCGCGCGTCCAATGCAGCAAGTCGGGGCTGGAGGCATAGCCGATGCGGTAGCCGAAGGTCTTGCCTCGGTAGCCAGCGCTGTACCGGTAGCAGAAGAACATGTGGTATTTGCCATTGGCAAAGAACACATCAGGGCTGGCCTGTGCCTCGTCGTCCTCGATGCGGCTCTCGATGAGGTCCCGGTCTTCCTTTTGCCAGGTGACGCCGTCGTCGGACGTTGCCATACGGATCTTGTAGACCGGCTCCGCGCGGCCGTCGACCACCTTCCACTTGCGCCCGGCGATGTACCAGAGGTACCAGCGATCGTTGAAGCGGCGGATCTTCGGGCCGCTCATCACGAAGGGTTCGTTGGGCGAATACCCCAGCACCGGCCCGATGCCGAGCTTGGTAAAGGTTTCCCCGTTGTCGTGGCTGATTGCGCCGCCGATGGCCACGTTAAAGGGCACCGACTCGCAGCGCGTCCACCCCGCGTAGTAGGCGCGAACGGCCGCGCCGTCGCGCGCCACCGACACCGGGTAGATGCCGAACTCATCGAACGCACCCAGCGGCCCCAGCGGCAGGATCGGGGTTGCGCTGACGTTCAGCACCTTGAACAGGTCGCGCCGGTCCAAGTCAAGAAAGGCCGAGTAGCTCACGTACTGCCCCTTGGCATCGGCCTTGGGTCGGCACGAGAAGTACACGCGCACGAAGTCGTCGAAGAGCAGGGTCGCGGGCGCTTGCGCGAACTCATTCAGCCACTCGCGGCCATGTTGAGGGCCGGGGCTGAAGACCTTCCCCAGCTTTTTCCACTTGAACATATTCAGACCAATTCGAATTTCGGCAGCAACGAGTCTCTGATCTCGTCGGCGGGATTGAACATCATGACGTCGACCATCGACAGCCACGGCACAAACGGGTCCTTGCCGAACTGCTTGTACTCAATGGGCAGGGGCCGTATGAACTGCAGCGCAATGCCCTCCTGGGAAAAGCGCTCGCGCGAATAGAGTTCCAGGCCGCCGATGGTGTTGATATAGGTACCGGCATGGCAAGCCTCGCAGATGGCGAGCACACGGTCTTCGCCCTTCTGCGCATGATCGGCCGGTACGCCGGACGAGATCGCGATGGGTGTCGTGATGCCGAGGTACGTGCAGGTCTGGACGATCGAGCCGTGGATGTAGCGAAAGAGATTCGTCTCCTCGTTCATGACGAGCGAGCGCAGGAGCTCGATGCAGGGCTCGAAGTACGGCGCGGACCGGTACGCGCCGATGAACTGGTTCAGCAGCTTCTGCCGGTTGAAGTCAGCGGCCAGTTCGCGCTCGACGACGTCCAGCGCATCGGAGTCCTTCTTCAACGGCAGCGAGAAGACGGCGTCCGCGCCACCCTGCAGCAGCCGGTTGCGGTTGATCCAGCCCTTCTTTGTGTACTTGATGTTGTCGTACACCACGAACAGGTCCACCGCCGCGATCAGCTGGAAGTAGCCGATGTACGGCAGAAAGTACGGTTGCATGATCCCGACCTTCATCGCGCCGCCCTCCGTTCTTTGCACGCGCTCACAGCGTCGCGATCAGATCGACGATGCGTTCGACCTGATCGAGGCCCAAGTCCGGATAGATCGGCAGGCAGAGGATGCGGTCCGCCGCGCGGCTCGCGTTCGGCAGGTGGTCGCGACTGGCCGTTGGGAGACCGCGGTACATCGGGAACTCGGAGATCAACGGATAGAAATAACGGCGCGGGTGGACCTCGTGCGCCTTCAGTTGGGCGTAGAGCTCGTCACGCGACAGGCGGTACTCCGGTCCCACGAGGATCGGGAAGTACGCGAAGTTGGCCACCGATTCGCCGGCATCGGGAAGGCACACGATGCCCGGCACGCCGGCGAGCAAACGCCGGTAGGCGCCGTCGATGGCCCGGCGCAGATCCAGCGCGGTGTGCAGGTGCTTCAACTGCAGCAGGCCCAGCGCGGCATTGAACTCGCTCATCTTGCCATTGATGCCGGGCGCTACCACGGTGACTTCGCCCACATGGCCGAAGTTCTTGAGCTGGTCGATGCGGGTCTTGGTGGTCGCATCCTTGCAGACGATGGCGCCGCCCTCGAAGGTGTTGAAGACCTTGGTCGCGTGAAAGCTCAGCACCGACATGTCGCCGTGCCGCAGGATGCTGCCGCCCTCGTCCTGCACGCCGAAGGCATGCGCCGCGTCATAGATCACGCGCAGGTTGTAGGTGTCAGCAATCGTCTGGATGGCCTGGGTGTCGCAGGGATGGCCGTAGCAATGCACCGGCATGATCGCCGTCGTCTGCGGCGTGATGAGCGCCTCGATGCGCGCCGGATCGAGATTCAAGGTGCGCGGGTCGACGTCTGCGAAGACGGGCTTGATGCCGTTCCACAACAGCGAGTGCGAAGTGGCCACGAACGAATACGGCGTGGTGATGACCTCGCCCGTGATGCGCATCGACTGGAGTGCCGTGACCAGCGCGATCGTGCCGTTGGTGAAGAGCGCGATGTGCTCCACGCCCAGGTACTCGCACAGCGCCTTCTCCAACTGCTGGTGGAACGGCCCGCCATTGGTGAGGATCTTGTTGTCCCAGATCTGTTGCAGATAGGGCAGGAACTCGTCCAGCGGCGGCAGGTAGGGCTGGGTCACATACACGGGCTTGGTCATGGGCGTTTCTTCTTTTGAACCTCAGGAGCCCAGCATGGCGAGCACTTTTGTGCGCACCCTGTCCGCCGGGACGACATAGTCGGAATGCTTGAAGCTGGTGCTTTCGGTGGCTTCACCTTCCATGAACTCGGGCTTGAAGCCGAGATCAAGGATGGGGCCCAGCCAGCCCCCCCAGTTGAAGCTGTTCTGCTGGCCCAGGATCAATGCCTTCACATCGGTGGCCGCGAAGATGAGGCTGTTGAGCGCGGAACCGTTGGGCGCGACGATGAACTCGGCTTCGCCGAAGGTTCGCACCTGGCGCGCAAAGTCGTACTCCTCCAGGAAGATGGATTCGAAGCCCAGGTCCTGCAGCCGCTCGATAATTTCGGCTTCGTTGCGCAACAGCCGCCAGGCACTGTTCTTTCGCGACAGGAACAGCCTGCGTGAGCGCTGGGCGGGCAGCGGATACCGCGCTGCCATCTTGTCCTTGATGTACTGCATCGACTCCGCAGACCATGACGCTTGGCGCTCCGGGGGGACCGTATGGTCGCGAAACAGCTCGACCGGAAAGAAAGTCGTCGTCGGCGCCACATGAAGGCGCCCGACGTTCAGCGCGTGCCCGGTCTCCAGGCGATACAGCGGGTTCCCGACCAGCGCGGCGATGAAGTCGAAATGAGATGCAGGCATCTCGGCGTCAACGATGATCGGCAGGTTCGAGAAGCGCGGATGTTTCTCGAAATGGCGAAGCTTCGGGAGAAACTCGGCGAACCAGTGACCATACGCATTGCTTGCGAGGCCGGACAACATGATCCCCTCCTCGAGATGCGCGGTAGTGCCAATGGGTGCCAACAGCAACGCATCCGGCCGCTGCGCCAGCACGGTCTTGTCGTACGCCAGGCTGACCTGGTTTCCATACAGCTCGTCTGCCAGCACATCGGACACCACGCAGTCATCACCCACATAGACCAGACTGGACGCACTGACGATCCGCGCATTGCGCAGTTCGGCGAGATAAGGCTGGCTTGCGAGCACCTGCTGTTCGTGCGGGTCGCTCGCATAGACCTCGGTCGGTGCGACGAGGCGTATCGAAGGCGGCGCTCCCAGGCTCTGGTAACCCTCCCGGTTTTCGAGCGCCCAGTCCTTCACGGACCGGATGCGCCTGAACGACGGCTTTTGCCCCTCGTCGGCCCCCTCATCCATTTGCTCGAGCATGCGCACCAAGTCGGCATCCCGGCGCCAGAAGAACAGGAACTTCAAGGCCAGTGGCAATGGCAGTTTGTCCTTGGCGTACAACATGTCGAAGAGCCTGGAGAGTGCTGCGCCTTCGCCGCTGTCTGCCCGCACCATCGCCATCCTCATCGCGGCCTCGAACGGCTCGACGATCGACTCTGCGGGCAGCTCGCAGCATCTCATGTACAGGGACAAAGCTTCCCCGGAATGCCCCATGGCGCTCTCGGTGTGCGCAAGCAACAGGTTGGCATAGTAGTCGTTGCCATTCAAGGCCACTGCGGCACGGAGGTACTCCCGTGCATCCGCGTGCTGCTGCATCTGGGCGTAGGCATGCCCCAGGAAAAGCGACGCCACGAAATTCGATTCCGGCACGTCGATCACGGTGCGACAAAGGCTGATGGCCTCGTCGAATCGCCGCTCTCCGGCCAGCGCCATCCACTTGGCGTGTTCGGCGTAGATGTCGACCTTCCGCACAGCCTCAGGAGGCGCTGCGACAGGCGCCGGACCGAGCGGTTGGCGCGCATCCACCACCGAGGGGGATCGGCCCGTCAACCTTCGAATGATTCTGGACAGCATGAGATGAGATTGTTCCTGCGTTGGGGAGCCCGGCGATCACCGGAGAAACCCGTCAATCCGTGCGAGCACGTTGAAGACTGCTTCGGCGCCTTCAGGCCGATCGCTCATCCTCGGTCACGGCGGTTTTCTTCAGCATCGCCCCCTCACACCGCGGTCAGGGCGAATCGCGTGAGGTTGAGGCCGAAACGCTCGGCCTTGGCCAGGAAGACTGGGTCTTCCGCCAAGGTCACGAGATGTTCGACCCCCATCATGCGTATTTCTTCCCGAGGATGAGACAGGAGAAAGAGCGCCTTGTCGAACGAGGTCAATGGCGTGTCAGGGTTGGCCACCGGTTCGAAGAGGCTGGGAAACGCGCGCCGAAGCTCTGCCGGCGCCCCGGTATCCAGAAGCGACCTGAAGATCGGGATGGACTCCGCCGTCGAGGCAAAGCTTGCGCGCGTCGACGAGAGGTTGGCCGAATGCCGGCGATAGCGAACAACACGCGGCCCTGCTTCTGCGAGCTTCAATCCGGAGGCCGCGGCGCGCAGCCAATAGTCGTAGTCCTGCAACTGGATGAGGCCGGGGCGGAACGTCCCGGTTTTCCGAACCGCCTCGCGACGCATGAACGCGGTAGGCGCGCACAGGAAATTGCCTTCCAGCAACAAGGTACGCAGCAGCGGCTGTACAGGCCGTTCGTCGAAGAACACCGGAAACGACTCGTCGGCCAAGGGTCCGCCTTCGGCGTCGATGAGGAACGGCTTCGAGAACACGATGTCGTTCGACGTGGCGTGCAGGAGTTCCAGTTGGGTGCCGATGCGGTCCTCGACGCACACATCGTCGCCCCCCAGAAGCGCAATGAACGCCCCATCGGCCGCCGCAAGTCCCTTGTTGATGGCCGACGAGGGACCGCCATTCCTTTGCTGCAGCAACACGATCCGGTTGCCGAACTCGGTGGCCAGCAGTTCGGCCCCGCCATCGGTCGAACCGTCATCCACGACGACCACCTGAAGATTCCGGTGGGTTTGCCTCAAGGCGCTGTCCACCGTTTCAACGACGAACTTCGCCTGGTTGAAGATGGGGATGACGACAGTGACCAGCGCCGAAGACATGCAACGCGCTCTGTCAGGAGAAGAACTTGCGGATGTGTCCGACCACAGCATCCACCTGCTCCGGCTTCATTTGCGGCCAGATAGGAAGCGACAAGGTCTCGTTCGCCGCGGCGGTCGCCAGCGGCAGGCTGTCGGCCGGCAACCCGAGCTCGGCGTAGGCGCCCTGCATGTGCGGTGCAATGGGGTAGTGCACGAGCGTCTGAACGCCCTGGGCCGTCAGGTAGGCCGACAGTTCGGCACGGCGTCCCGTGCTGACCACGTACAGGTGGAACACGTGCGTGCTGTCCGCAGGCACGAACGGCGTGCGGAGGTCGCCCACACCTTCCAGCCCTTGCGAATACCTCGCGGCCAGCGCACGGCGCTGGTCGTTCCATGCGTCGAGGCGGCCCAACTTCGCGCGCAGCAGTGCAGCCTGCAACTCGTCCAGGCGAGAGTTCACGCCCGCAACCTCGTGCACGTACTTCTGGCTGGAGCCGTAGTTGCGCAGCATGCGCAGGTTGGCCGCCAGTTCATCGTTGTCGGTCACCACGGCGCCTGCATCGCCCATCGCGCCGAGATTCTTCGTCGGGTAGAAACTGAACGCCGCTGCATCGCCGAGCGAGCCCGCCCGCTTGCCGTTGTGGGTCGAACCGTGCGCCTGGGCCGCATCCTCCAGGACAAAAAGTCCGAGCGGTCGCGCAATCGCGTTGATGGCATCCATTGCAGCAGGCAGGCCATACAGATGCACCGGCATGATGGCCTTGGTCCTGCTCGTCAGCTTTTCCTTGATCCGGGCCGGGTCCATCAGGTAGGTCGCCGGATCGATTTCGACCGGAACCGGCGTGGCGCCGACCATCGAAACCCCCAGCCACGAGGCGATGAATGTCTGCGAAGGAACGATGACCTCGTCACCCGCTTTGATGCCCTGCGCACGCAGGGTCAGCGCCAGCGCATCGAGTCCGTTGCCCACGCCGATGCAGTGCTTGACGCCGCAGTAGGCCGCAAACTCCTTTTCGAAGGCCGCGACCTCAGGGCCCATGATGACGTGGCCACTGTTCATGACCCTCGAAAAGGCCTGCTGAAAATCGTCTGCCAACTCAGCATGGCCAGCATGAATATCAAAAAATGGAGTCATGTTATTTACCTTTTCGTGCCACTGAAATGAATTCTTCGTAGTTTCTGATGTAGTCGGATTCTTCGTACCTCATCGAGGCAAGAACCAGACAGACGGCACCAGAAGAAAAATTGTTCAACTCTCGCCATACCAGGGACTTCATGAAAATCCCTTGGAATGGCCTGTTGCAGGTAACTGTTCTTCTTTCGTACCCATTGTCAAGAACGACATCAAAACTACCCGCAACAGCAATGATCAATTGCTGCAATTGATGATGTGCATGCCCGCCCCGAGCTTCGCCCGCGGGAACGTCGTACAAATAGTAAACCCGCTGAACATCAAAAGGAATGTGACGTCCTCCTTCGACGAACGTCAAATTTCCCCGTGGATCGGTCAACCGCTCCAGGTCGAGTATTTCTACAGCATTGTCCAGCGAAAATTCAGGAGTTTTGGTTTCTTTCATCGGCAGTCCCTTTGCTCTTTTATTCCTCGTCGGAAATTGCAGCAATCACTGCATCTTCATCGACATGGTAGTCATCGTGTACGCTGTAAATGTCATCTCGCACGTGTGCGCGCGGCCCCTGCACAATTTTTACCTTGGCGCCAGAAACCCGACCCAGGAGCTCCCAAAAATAGAGCTGATGGCTGGGATGATCGGAAGCGAGAACGACCACTTTCGCTCCTGGCTTGCACCAAACCATGTTGGTCATCTGCGCCCCCGTCGGCCCCACAATCACTTCAGCGTCCTGGAAGGCCCGGATTTGCGCCTCGAGATCCAATTCATCGGTGTGCACCACCTCGAATCCGAGTTTCTCGACGCGGGCTTCTATTTCTCGCTGATTCAATAGCTTTCGATAGCTGCCATTGCGTGCTGCAAAAATCTTTCGCCCTCGCGAAAAATCTTTCGTCGCAAAAGCGCGTTGACATCTTTCCACGCCCGCACGAATTCGATTGACATCGAGTCCCGTCTGGCGAGCCATCTCACCGCCATGGTAGGCATCCACAACCGAAGTCATGTCAGAGGGATAGTACATCTGCTTCACGCGATACAAAGTCCCCGACTCCAGCAGGATGACCGGGCGTTGCTCAAGATTGGCCAGCTCAAGCAGCTTCGCGATGTTGGGGTGAAGACCTTCTGTACAAAGAAAAGGCACATTCAAAGGCACATCAGCCTCTTCCGCCAGCAGCATTCTTGGAAGCGTTTCTGCAATGAAATGAAAGTAATTATTTTCATACTCATGCATGATGTGAAATCCGCGCTCTATCCAGGCAGCCTGCCGAGCGTTCACCTCTATATGCAGATGTCCAAGTGCCGCAGAGCGCCTCGCCTTTCCATATTTGATGGCGGCGTCTTCTCTGCACAGAAAATGCGCATTTTCGTCATGCAGCACAAAATTCGCCGGACCGATCAGATAGCGGGTTCCGGCAATGGCGGTCGTGTCATTGATTTCGGCAACAAATCCGACCTTCGGATAATCCGGGGGGCCATCGAGGCCCTCGCAAAACCCGGGCGCAACGCGATGAAGAACCCGTCCCGCACCGCCAGCCTGAGACGCCACTGAAAACACCGAGCCAACCGGCAGATCGATGGAGCAAGGCCGAGCTGCATAGGAAGGTGTCAACGCTCCCATGAATTCGGACAAGGCGGGAACAGAATCAAAATGCGCCAGCCGTGCCGGCAAACGCCCCTCGGCCGCACCGAATTTCAAATAGTGCAGCAACGGGCTCAATTGCGTGGCGGCGACATCGGGGTATTCATCCAGATACCACTGCGGATCGAACCTCACGCTGGGCGCGTCCCCTGCACGCTCTCCAATTTCGAGATAGTGGGCCAGCGGGTTCTTTTCCGCCGCACGCAATTCGGGATGGCGATCGAGATACCAGGTGGTATCGAACATGGGATTGGGATTTCCCCTCAGGAATCCCCCTCCCAGATAGTGCTCCCACGGGTTGGCGATCAGTGCACGGTCCGGCAGCCCCTTGAGGTACCAGGCTGCGTCGAAAAGCTCCACCAGCTGCGGCGTCTTGCGCGGCAGCCGCTTGCGAAGCGCCCCTTTGGCGGCGTCCAGCAAGCTCTCTTTCTTTTCCTTGATGGCAGGCGAACTTTTCACGGCTGCGCGGCCCTGATGTCGTCCGGACGACCGATGGCGATCCCCTTGCACAGGCACCCGTACGCGACCAGCCCGTTGAAGTCAGCAAGTTGTCTCATCTGGAATTGGAATATTTTTGAGATGGCCCGCGTGGGAAGGGCTCTGAAGAAAACGCCGCAAACCGGCTGCTGGTCGACCTGTAATCAGCCGGGAATTTCGGCGCTCAGGAAGGTCGGCGCTGCCGCGTCCTTGGCGGACAGCTTCGGCGCGATGCCCGTGTCAGGCCACTCGATCGCCAACGTGGGGTCGTTCCACGCGATGCAGCGCTCGTGCGCCGGTGCGTAGTAGTCCGTCGTCTTGTACAGGAAATCAGCCGACTCGCTGAGCACCAGGAAGCCGTGCGCGAGACCCGGCGGAACCCACAACTGCCGATGGTTGTCTTCCGACAGCTCACTGCCCACCCATTGCCCGAAGGTCGGCGACGACCGACGGATGTCCACCGCCACGTCGAACACCGCCCCTCGAACCACGCGCACCAGTTTTCCCTGTGGTTGTTGCACCTGGTAATGGAGGCCTCGCAAGACCCCCTTGGTGGAGCGCGAGTGGTTGTCCTGAACGAAGTCGACGCGCTGGCCGACGGCTTCGTCGAAAGCCTTCTGATTGAAGCTCTCGAAGAAAAACCCGCGTGCGTCGCCGAACACCTTGGGTTCGATCAGCAACACGTCGGCGATGGCCGTCTGCGTGACCTTCATGAGCGCACACCTTCGGCCAGCAAATGGCTGAGGTACTTGCCGTAGCCATTCTTCTGCAACGGTGCTGCAAGCTTGGCCAGTTGTTCGTTGTCGATGAACCCATGGCGCCACGCGATCTCTTCGGGGCACGCGATCTTGAGCCCCTGCCGATGCTCCAGCGTCGCGATGAACTGCCCGGCTTCCAGCAGACTTTCATGCGTACCGGTATCGAGCCAGGCATAGCCGCGCTGCATGATCTGCACGTTGAGCCGGCCAAGATCGAGGTACGCCTGGTTGACGGCCGTGATCTCGAGCTCGCCTCGCGCACTCGGCTTCACGGCCTTGGCGATGTCGATGACCTGGTTGTCGTAGAAGTACAGGCCCGTCACGGCGTAGTTGCTCTTGGGCTTGAGCGGCTTTTCCTCGATGCTGCTGGCCTTGCCTTGTGCGTCGAACGCGACCACGCCATACCGCTCCGGGTCATGCACGTGGTACGCGAACACAGTGGCTCCCGCGTCCTGCGCGTCGGCGCCGCTCAGCAGATGGGCAAAGTCATGCCCATAGAAGATGTTGTCCCCCAACACCAGCGCGCTCGGCGAGTTCCCCACGAACTTGTCGCCGATGATGAACGCCTGCGCCAGGCCATCGGGACTCGGCTGCACCGCGTACTGCAGGTTGATGCCCCACTGGCTGCCGTCGCCCAGCAGCTGCTGGAAGCGCGGCGTGTCCTGCGGCGTGCTGATGATCAGGATGTCGCGCATGCCGCCGAGCATCAGGGTGCTCAGCGGGTAATAGATCATGGGCTTGTCGTACACCGGCAGCAGTTGCTTGCTCATGGCGAGCGTGGCCGGGTGCAGGCGGGTGCCGGAGCCACCGGCAAGGATGATGCCTTTGCGTTGCGTCATGGGAGTCTTCTTCTGTGAGGGGCAGGAAAAATCAGTCGGTCAGAGCGTCTCGCGCAGCATGCGTGCCACGCCTTCCTGCCAGGGCGGCAGTCGCAGACCGAAGGTGGTCTGCAGCTTGGTGGTGTCGAGCCGCGAGTTGTGCGGCCGCTTCGCGGGCGTCGGAAAGGCGCTGGTGGGCACGGCCTCCACGGCCTGCGGGCCGGCCTTGAGTTCGACGCCGGCCTGCTGCGCCATCTCGAGCACGAAGCGCGCGTAGCCGTGCCACGTGGTCTCGCCGCCGGCGATGGCGTGGTACAGCCCGGCCTTGGTCGGGTCTTGCAAGGTGGCGCGGATGGCGTGCGCGGTGATGTCGGCCAGCAACTCAGCCCCGGTGGGGGCGCCGAACTGGTCGTCGATGACCGTGAGCTTGTCGCGCTCCTTGGCCAGGCGCAGCATGGTCTTGGCGAAGTTGCCGCCGCGTGCGGCGTACACCCAGCTGGTGCGAAAGATCAGGTGCTTCGCACAATGCTGCGCCACCAGCTGCTCGCCTTCGAGCTTGGTCTGGCCGTACACGCTGAGCGGGCCGGTCGCGTCGTCTTCCTTCCAGGGCTTGGTGCCGCTGCCGTCGAAGACGTAGTCGGTGGAGTAATGCACCATCAGCGCGCCGATCTGCTGCGCCGCCTCGGCCACCACGCCGGGCGAGGTGGCGTTGAGCTTGCGCGCGAAGTCGGGCTCGCTCTCGGCCTTGTCGACGGCGGTGTGCGCGGCGGCATTGACGATGACGTCGGGGCGCACCGCCAGCACCGTGGCGGCCAGCTGCTCGGGGCGGCTGAAGTCGGCGTGGAAGTCGGTGCTGTCGAAGTCCAGGGCGACCACTTCGCCGAGCGGCGCGAGGCTGCGCTGCAGCTCCCAGCCGACCTGTCCACCTTTGCCGAGCAGCAGCAACTTCATGCGGAAGCCTTTGCAGGCGCAGCGTCGTATTGCTTCTCGACCCATTCGCGGTACGCGCCGCTTTGCACGTTGCGCACCCACTCGCCGTTCGCGAGATACCACTCGACGGTCTTGCGGATGCCGGTGTCGAAGGTCTCGGCGGGCTTCCAGCCGAGTTCGCGCTCGAGCTTGCGTGCATCGATGGCGTAGCGGCGGTCGTGGCCCGGGCGGTCCGTGACGTAGGTGATCTGTTCCTTGTACGGCTTGCCGTCGGCGCGGGGGCTCAGTTCGTCGAGCAGCGCGCACACGGTGTTGACGATCTCGATGTTGGGCTTCTCGTTCCAGCCGCCGACGTTGTAGGTCTCGCCGAGCTTGCCGGCTTCGAGCACGCGGCGGATGGCGCTGCAGTGATCCTTCACGTAGAGCCAGTCGCGCACCTGCATGCCGTCGCCGTACACGGGCAGGTTCTTGCCAGCCAGCGCGTTGACGATCATCAGCGGGATCAGCTTCTCGGGGAAGTGGAACGGACCGTAGTTGTTCGAGCAGTTGGTGGTGACCACCGGCAGGCCGTAGGTGTGGTGCCAGGCGCGCACGAGGTGGTCGCTGGCGGCCTTGCTGGCCGAGTACGGGCTGTTGGGCTCGTACTTGTTCTCTTCGGTGAAGGCCGGGTCGGTCTTGGAGAGCGAGCCGTAGACCTCGTCGGTCGACACATGCAGGAAGCGGAAGGCCGCCTTCTGGTCGGCCGGCAGGGCGTTCCAGTAGCCGCGCACCGATTCGAGCAGGCGGAAGGTGCCGAGCACATTGGTCTGCACGAAGTCTTCCGGGCCGTGGATCGAACGATCCACATGCGATTCCGCGGCAAAGTTCACGACGGCGCGGGGTTTGTGCTCGGCCAGCAGGCGATCGAGCAGTGCGCTGTCGCCGATGTCGCCTTGCACGAAGACATGGTTCGCGTTGCCCTTGAGCGACGCCAGGGTCTCGAGGTTGCCCGCGTAGGTCAGCTTGTCGAGGTTCACGACGGGCTCGTTGCCCTGCGCGATCCAGTCGAGTACGAAATTGGCGCCAATGAAGCCTGCGCCGCCGGTAACCAGGATCATGGAGTCCCCTGCATGTAGAAAAAAGTTTGCTTTACCAAAAATCAACATTCAATTATCCCATCGGTGTGAAGTGCCGATGTACAGGGCTTGGCCGGCTTGCGGGGCCCGCCTACAATCGCCAACAATTGCAGGAGAGCGGGCCTCCACGGAGGCCCTACCGAAGGCGCAAACTCCCATAAACGCTCAGGTCGGCCCGACGAAATTCCAGGCAACGCCCAGGAACTTCGGCAAGGGGTCAGTACTGCACTCATCGATACAGCCGTCTGGAGAGCCGCCACGCCATGTGGCGCACCGAAGGAGCAAACCCGCTGCGGGTGCAGCAGGGTGAATCTCTCAGGTACCGAGGACAGGGGGAGCGGCAACTTGGACATCGGTCGTCCGGTTGCTCGCTATTGATTCAATAGCACTCCACGCCCGCCGTTCAAGCGCTGCAAACTCAAAGGTACTTGCAATGCGTGTGATCGTTCTTGGCGCCGGCCTGCTCGGCGTGACTTCGGCCTACTACCTCCAGCAACTCGGCCACGAGGTGACCGTGATCGACCGGCAGGCCACCCCGGCCGCCGAAACCAGCTTCGCCAACGGCGGCCAGATCTCGGTCAGCCATGCCGAACCCTGGGCCAATCCGAGCGCGCCGCTGAAGGTGCTGCAATGGCTCGGCAAGGAAGACGCGCCGCTGCTCTTTCGCATCCGCGCCGACATGCGCCAATGGCTCTGGGGCCTGCAGTTCTTGCGCGAATGCACCCCCGCGCGCACCCGCCACAACATCGAACAGATCGTTCGTCTCGGTACATACAGCCGGGAAATGTTGCAGCAATTGCGTCGAGACACCGGCCTGAACTATGACCAGCGCACGCAAGGCATCCTGCACTTCTACACGACGCAAAAAGAATTCGACGGCGCCCTCGCGCCCGCCGAACAGATGCGTGCCCTGGGCTGTGAGCGGCTGGTCATCTCGGCCGACGAGGCCATCAAGATCGAACCCGCCCTCGCCCACATCCGCCCCCAACTCGCCGGCGCCACCTACACCGCCGAAGACGAATCGGGCGACGCCAACCGTTTCGCGCGCGAGCTCGTGAAGCTGGCCGAGGCGGCCGGCGTGAAGTTCCTCATGAGCCACACGGTGACCGCGCTGCGCGAAGCGGGCGGCAGCATCGACCACGTCGAGGCGACCGACAACGAAGGCCGCTTCCAGCGCATCCGCGGCGATGCCTTCGTGCTTGCGATGGGTTCGCTGAGCCCGCTGTACGCGGCGCCGCTGGGCATCCGCCTGCCGATCTACCCGGCCAAGGGCTACTCGGTGACGCTGCCCGTGAAGGACGCGTCGAAGGCGCACCAGGTCTCGCTCACGGACGACGAATACAAGCTGGTGTTCTCGCGCTACACCTCCGAGTCGGGCGACCGCCTGCGCATCGCCGGCACGGCCGAGCTCAACGGCTACGACCGCGACCTGAACCGCGTGCGCTGCGAAGCCATCGTGCGGCGCGTCGAGGAGCTCTTCCCCGGCGCCGGCGACACCGAACGCGCGCAGTTCTGGACCGGCCTGCGCCCGGCCACGCCGAGCAACGTGCCGCTGATCGGCAAGACCAAACTGCCGAACCTGTTCCTCAACACGGGCCACGGCACGCTCGGCTGGACGCACGCCTGCGGCTCGGGCAAGTCGATCGCGCGCATCGTGAGCGGGCTGGCGCCCGAGGTCGATTTCGCGTTCGCCGGCATGCCGGCGCCCGCGCCGCGCGCCGTGCAACCCGCACTGGGCTGACACGACACGCGCCCTCGGGTCATGCCTTGAACGTGACCCAGGGCTTGAGCCGCACGGCGCAGCGGATGAGCCCCGCGCTTTCCTGCGCCTCGATCACCGCGCCGATCGGCTTGTAGGCCTGCGGCGCCTCTTCGATGCGGCGCTCTTCGCGCAAAGTCACGCATTGCCAGCTGGCATCGGCGTCGCCGGGTGCGGGCCGCATCGCGCGCACTTCCTGCCGACGCATGCGCCGGCCGGCCCCATGGCTGCACGACCACAGCCAGTCTTCATGCCCCAGCCCGGTCGCGAGGTACGAGTGATCGCCCATCGACCCGGGAATCAGCGCCAGGTCGCCCGCGTGCGCCGGCGTCGCGCCCTTGCGATGGATGTTCATGCCGTGCTCGCGCAGCACGACGTTGTGCGGCACGTCGACCACCAGCGTCGACGCCGTGGCGCCCAGCAGTTCGGCGAAGTCCTTGCGCACCAGCTCGGCCAGCACGACGCGGTTGGCCCAGGCATAGCGCGCGGCCACGCCCATGGCTTCGAGGTACTCCTGCGCCAGCGGCCCGGCCAGGCCGTACAGCCCGCTCTTCGGGTGGCGCAGGCCCTGCGGCCACTCGGCCCGTGCGCGGTCCATCCAGCGGCCGCCGACATGGAACCCGATGTCGCGCGAGCCGCTGTGGATCATCACCACGACCTCGCCGGCCTTGAGCCCCGCGCGGTAGGCCGCGTGCCGGTCCATCACCTGGTCGACGACCTGCAGCTCGACGAAGTGGTTGCCGCTGCCCGGCGTGCCCAGGCACGGGTCGCGGAACACCTCGTGGCGCGCGCCGGTGTAGGCCGGCGGTGCGTGCCGCGACTGCCCGCCGAAGCTCGCCAGGCCGATGCACGCGCCGATCTCGGCCTGCAGCCGGTCGCGGTCGCACGAGGCCCAGAGCCCCTCGTTGCGCACGGCGTCCAGGAACGCGGCCGGCCCTTCGTCGAACAACGCGCGAAACGCCGCCGTGTGCACCGGCACGTCGCGCCCGTTGTCGAGCAGGCTGCGCGTGAGCCGCGCGAGCAGCTGCGTCTTGTGCGGCGCCACCTGGTCCAGCGTGAGGCCGGTGGTCAGCAGGCGCATGCCGCAGTTGATGTCGGTGCCGACTGCGGCGGGAATCACGAAGTCGCCATCGGTCGCGACCACGCTGCCCACCGGCGCGACCGAGCCCGGATGAAAGTCCGGCGTCGCGCAGGCCTTGCACACGCCGTGCGCGCCGTCGGGCGAGCGCACGCTGGCGAAGGCCAGCAGCTGGTTCACGGCTTTTTCTTCCAGCGGCAGGCTCTGCGGCAGAAGCACGGTCGCCTGCGCGGCTTCGTTGCGCAGGTGATAGATGCCATCGCGGTAATCGACGGCGATGTTCGCGCGCGAAAAGGCGCGCTGGAGTCTCGAAAAATGACTGTGGGTGGGGCTGCCCATGGCTGCAATTCCATTCGGGGAAACCGTGTCGGTTTCCGGGCCCCGTCACATCGCATGGCGGGGCGAAAGAGATCGACCGCGTGCCTCGGGGCGCGCGGATCACTCTTTCTTGCAGCAGCAGAGATTCAAGAAAGCGGGCGGATTCTAGCGACGCGAAGCGCTTGCGAACACAGTGCGCTGGCGCACGCGTCGTTTTTTCCCGTCAGTCAGCCAGTCAGTCCGGCGCGGTGAACACCGTCAGCACGCCGGTGTAGCCGTACAGATGGTGGCGCGCGATCTCGCCGGCGGCGAAGAAGCCGACCAGCGGCACGTCGCCCAGCGCATGCCGCACGATCTGCAGTTCGGCGCCCGGCGCACCGAAGTGCGGGCCGCCGCGCCCCGAGCAGCTCACGTACACCGCGCCCGCGATGCGCCGCGCGGGATGCGGCGCGGCCTCGGCCTCGCCGGCTGCCACGGCGCGCGCCGTGGCCAGCGTCTGTTCTTCGGGCTCGAGCTCTTCACGAATTTCGGCGCAGATGCGCATCAGGTCGGCGCGCGCCGCCTGCGCGTTGCGGCGGCAGAAACTCAGCCGCATGCCGGCCTCGGCGTTGTCGGCAATGGCGATGCCGCGCCGCGTCGGGTCCAGGCCGATGATGTGGCGCACCAGCACGTCGGCGCCCAGGTCACCGGTGCGGCGGATGCCGTCGCTGCCCGCGTCGGCCAGGCCGACCAGCGTGTTGCGCACGGCGTCGATGGCTTCCTGCGGCCGGTCGAGCGACACCTGCAAATCGGCCAGCAGCACGTCGAGCGCCGGCTCCCCGTCGAGCGACAGCAGCAGGTTGCCGTCGGCCTCGGTGATCTCGCGCTCGCGCGCGCCGCCGGTGCGCAGCGGCTGGCAGCCCTGCGTGACGCGCGACACCAGCCGCACGCCCTCGCCGAACACCACGCCCGACAAGCCGCCCGAGAACACGCCACCCGCCGCGCCGTGGCCGCGGATGTTGCCGTTGCCGCCGACCGCGAACTGCAGCGCCCCGCCGCGGCCGGACGAGAGCCCGCCGAACAGGTAGCCGGTGTCGGTGCGGCCCGCCATCTCGCCGATGAGCTCGCCCAGATCGGGCGTGGCCGGGTCGGCGTGCACGAGCGCGGTGTGCGCCTCGAAGCCGCTCATTTCGGAACTGCCCAGCGGCGCCACGCCGGAGAACACGCGGTACTGGTCACTGGGCAGCGCGCACAGCATCAGGCTCAGGCCGGGCTCGTCGAAGTACTCGGCGTTGTTGGCCGACACGCCGATGCCGACGGTGCCCGACCAGTCGGTGACCTCGGGCAGTTCGGCGCTCAGGTGATCGAGGATCTCCTGCGCCTCGGCCGCGTAGTGGTCGGTGATGTAGAGCAGCCCGAGCGTCGGGTTCGACGCGTAGTCGGGCAGCGCCATCTGCGCGCGCAACTGGGCCAGCACGAGGCCGGCGGCCATGCGCCATTGCGGGTGGGTGGCATGGCCGGTGGGAAACAGTTTCATGGTGCGTACCGACCCGTGCGTCGTCGTCTGGAAAGGTGTCTGTAAGACGTCAGCGCCGGCCGGAGGTTCGCTTGCGCGCGGCGGTGGACGTGGTTTTCTTGCGCGCGGCGGGTGCCGGCGCGGCTTTTTTCGCTGCAGCTTTCTTCGCGGCGGTCTTGGCGGCCGGCTTGCGCGCCGCCGTCGCCTTGCCGATGACCTGCCCCACGGCGTCGGCCAGCGGCTGCGCCATGGCCGGCACCTTGAGCTGCGCCGCGTCCTGCAGCGCGGTGCTCGCGATCTGCTGGAACTGCTCGGTGAGCGAGCCCCACCATTGCATCGGGTCGACCACGCCGGCAGCGCCGTTGGACGCTGCGGGCTTGGCGCGCGACGTCTTCTTCGGCGCCGGGGTTTCCTCTTCTTCCGCTTCTTCCTCGGCCTCGTCGAACTCTTCTTCCTCTTCCTCGACGGGCTCCGGCTCGGGCCGGGGTGCGGGGGCCGGGGC